>NZ_JACLQL010000005.1:0-150823 GCF_016648635.1 Streptococcus sp. 21.1
CATTAGAACTTTTAAATTAGTAAGTCATTATTGAAATAAAAATGGTTGGTTATCAACTCAGTCCTTCTAAAAAAGATAGCTTATAACCATCTTAACTATAGTTTAGAAGCCTATTTAACGACATTTTTTATCCTGTTGTTTTCAAGAAAAGCAAAATTTCTTTGAAAAGATAATTTCCCTCTTCGCTAAATACTTTCTAAGTCATATGACACTTAGAACTAAATCTGTTGAAAATACAAACCAAATCAGCCATCTTGCTTTAAACCATTCGGAATAAGTATGATATTCTTCACTTTTTCACTTGTTATTATTATCCAATTGATTTACCTACCTACGCAAAAAGCTCTATAATCTCTTCAATAGTTTAACCTACTAAATCGATTATAGAGCCAAAAAAAGAAGATCCTAAAGACCTTCTTTCAATTTAAGTTCTACTTAAATTATTTTACTGTGCGGATACGCATAGTGTTTGTACCACCTGTACCTACTGGAACACCAGCAACGATAACAATGTTATCACCAGATTCTACAAGACCTGATTCCAATGCAACTTTTTCAGCAACATCAAACATATCATCAGTTGAGCTTGGTTTTTCAGTAACTACTGGAATAACACCCCAGTTAAGCATCAATGATTTTTGAGTAATTTCATCGAATGTTACAGCCAAGATATCAGCTTCTGGACGGTATTTAGAAATCAAACGAGCAGTGTTACCTGATTCAGTAAGAGCAACAACAAGTTTGATATCCATTGAGTTAGTAGCATCTTTAACTGCAGACGCAACTACTTCAGTCTTAGTTGAACGGTCAAATGTTGATGAATCAAGACGACCATACTCTTTAAGAAGAGTTTGAGCGTTTTTATCAATTGTAGCCATTGTACGAACTGATTCAACTGGGTATTTACCATTTGCAGATTCACCAGAAAGCATTGTAGCATCTGTACCATCGATAACTGCGTTGAATACGTCAGATACTTCAGAACGAGTTGCACGTGGTTTTTCTGTCATTGTTTCAAGCATGTTAGTAGCTGTAACAACAACTTTACCAGCAGCGTTTACTTTTGTGATGATCATTTTTTGGTAAACTGGAACCATTTCGAATGGTACTTCGATACCCATGTCACCACGAGCAATCATAATACCGTCAGCAGCTTCGATGATTTCATCAATGTTATCGATACCTTGTTGGTTTTCGATTTTAGCCAACAATTGAACGTGACCATTACCAGTTTCTTCACAGATAGCACGAACTTCTTGTACATCTTTTGCAGTACGTACGAATGAGATAGCGATAAAGTTAAGACCTTGTTCAAGACCAAAACGGATATCAGCGTTATCACGTTCAGCAAGTGCTGGGAAAGGAATTTTAGTGTAAGGGATGTTTACACCTTTTTGTTTAGCGATGATACCATCATTTTCAACATCAACGATGAATTCACGTTTTTCAGCATCTTTGTCTACAACACGAAGACCAAGTTTACCATCATCGACAAGAACTTGTTTACCAACTTCTACATCGTCAAAAACGTCAAGTGCACCTGCAACGTTCAAAGCGATAACGTCGCGAGTTGATTTGATACCTTGTTTAGTAGCAACACGAATTTGTTCACCAGTTTTGTATGCATACTCTTTAGCATCACCTTCGAACAATTCAGTACGGATTTCAGGTCCTTTTGTATCAAGAAGGAAACCTACTTTTTGACCAGCAAGGTCTTCTGCCATACGAACGACATCCATACGTTCACCTTGTTCAGCGTGGTCACCATGTGAGAAGTTGAAACGGAAAACGTTGGCACCTTCCTTGATCAATTGAGCAATGTTTTTAGCAGATGCTTCACGGTCAAGTTTTTCACCCCAGTAACCATCTTCACCAAATTTTTTGCCGCCACGGATTTCAACCGCAGGACCAAGTGTTGCAACGATTTTTACACGTTTATTCATGATAAATAAAACTCCCTTATATTTTTTGTCGCATTAGCGACGGATTAACAATAATTTAAGTAACTGAGATTAGCTCAAGTTAGACAATGAACGGTTAAGGTCTGCAAAGTCAAGACGTGCTTTGTGAGGATTGTTGACGATAATTTTACCGTCTTCAGTAAGACTGAACAAAGCTCCTTCTTCTGCTGTACCAAGGATTGGGCTTTCAACAAGCTCTTCATTGTGGATACCAACAGCTACACCACCAATACCTTGTTTAAGGAGGTCAACCGCATGTGCACCCATCCATGAAGCAAGAACACGGTCACGCGCAGTTGGTGAACCACCACGAACCACGTGTCCAATGTTTGTTGCACGAAGATCTGAAGTATCTCCAGCTTCTTTCATTTTAGCTGCAAATTCTTCAGCACCCATGACACCTTCAGCAACTACGATTACATGGTGAGTTTTAGCACCTGATTCGTAACCTTCTTTAACTTTACGTACAACTTCATTAATATCATACTCTTCTTCAGGTACGATAATTTGGTCTGCACCAGAGGCAATACCAGCCCAAAGAGCGATATCACCGGCGTTACGTCCCATAACTTCAACGACGAAAGTACGTCCGTGACTGAAAGCAGTGTCTTGAATCTTATCGATAGCTTCTGTTGCTGTTGCAACAGCAGTATCAAAACCAATTGTGTAGTCTGTACCAACGATATCGTTATCGATAGTTCCTGGAAGACCAACAGCTGGGAAACCATGTTCAGTCAAACGCATAGCACCATGGTAAGAACCATCTCCACCAATAACTACTACACCTTCGATTCCATGTTTTTTAAGTTGCTCAATACCTTTAAGTTGACCCTCAAGTTGGGCAAACTCAGGATAGCGAGCAGACTGAAGGAAAGTTCCACCACGGCTGAGGATGTTGTCTACGCCTTTGGCATCAAGTTGGAAGATATCTCCTTCAACCATACCAGCGTATCCACGGTTAATGCCGAAGACCTCAATTCCTTCAGAAATTGCTTTGAGAACAACTGCACGAGCGGCAGCGTTCATACCAGGGGCATCACCACCACTAGTTAAAACAGCAATACGTTTCATTATTCCTGATACTCCTTTTATATATTTAACATTTTAATTATAACACAAAGAATTCTAAATGGCTTTAAATTTGAAAATATTTATTGTTTTTTTTACCGTAAAACCGTTTTCAGCACATAAGGTGCTAATTCCCGATTAAGTTCCTCGTTCTTAGTTACTCTGTATCTTTGACTAACGATAGTTTCCTTACTTCCTTGATAACGGATAATGACAGGAATGTGTCCAGGATGCTTAGCTAATATTTGAGAAACTTCTATGTCTTTATCATGATTCTCAAGTAAAATCCAGAAACGCTCCGTGCTAGCTTCCTCCATGTTTGACAAGATTAACTGAATGCGTCCATCACGCTCTTGGGTCCGTCCATCAAGATAAAAGAGACCACCTTCACTTAATTTATCCTTATGATAGAAATAAGTTTCTGGAAATAGGGTAACATCAAGTTTATTGATCCCATCAGTGACGTTCAGAAAGGCCATCTGATCACCTTTTTTAGTTCTGATAATTCGAACGGATTCTATCTGAACCAAAACCGTTGCCTTAGTATTAACAGCCAAATCAGAAATGGCTTGATAGGGACGAGAGGCCATTTTTTGAGCCAAGTGTAAAGGATGGGGGCTAAGCCCAACTCCTAGTAACTCCTGTTCTAAATTATAACGATCCTTCTGGCTATAGTCTTCATAATCAACCCAAGAGTAAGATGACTCTGCAAACAAACTTCCTAACTCATTGACAAAAGTAAAGAGGTTGCTTAAATTACCAATGATTTTCTGACGATTTGGTTCAAAAATATCAAACAAACCAATCTGGATAAGAGGTGTCAGACTATCGACTTTCTGATATTTGCTAGGAATACGTGTCAAAAAGTCTTCTATAGAAATGTATTTACCATTTTGTTTGCGATCCTCAATAATCCAAAGGGCAAAATCTCTTGGCAAGCCTTTGATAGTCTTAAGACCTAATACAATCTTTCCATCTGAAATCTTGTCCAGATAGGGAATTCTATTAATATCAAGTCTGGCTAGAGAAAAGCCATTTTCAATTGCATCCTTAATGTAATCACTAGACGAATAGTTTAACATGATGTCATAGAAAATCTGAGGGTAATGCGTTTTGAAATAGGCTAATTGAAAGGCTAGTGCTGAATAAGCATAGGCATGACTTCTATTAAAGCCATAACCTGCAAACTTAGCCATCATACTAAAGAGTCGTTCAGCAATCTGTGGGTTACGTCCCAACCGACGACTTCCTTCCATGAACTCTTCGGACATCTTGGACATTTCATTGGCATCTTTTTTCGACATTGCCCGACGAAGCAAATCGGCTTTTCCGAGTGTAAAGCCTGCAAATACTTGGGCAATTTGCATAACCTGCTCTTGATAAAGCATGATGCCATACGTAGGCTCAAGGATTGGTGCAACTACTGGATCAATCAAATCTACTTTTTCCTTACCATACTTACGAGCGATGAAATTATCTGTATAATCGCTAGCTCCAGGTCGGTTAAGAGAGGTTGTCGCTACCACTTCTTCGAACTTAGCGGGTTTAATCCGTTTAAGAAGGTTAATAGCACCCGCCTGCTCAAACTGAAATATTCCCTTAGTTTTTCCCTTGGCAAAAAGAGCTAGGGTCTGTGGATCTTCCAAATCAATTGATTTGATATCTATAGAGACTCCCTGCTCTTCTTCAAGTTTCTCCTTCATTTTTTGAACAAAGGTCAAATTACGGAGGCCCAAGAAATCCATCTTAAGCAAGCCATTGGCTTCGACCGCGGAGGCATCGTACTGAGTAACCATCATATCCTCACCAGCTTTTAGAGGAATATGGTTGGTTAGGTCATCGTCACTCATCACTATACCAGCAGCATGGATTGAGGTCTGTCTTGGTTGGCCTTCAATAGCCTTAGCAATCTCAAAAGCCCTCTGAAATTCTTGTCTTTGATTAATCAACTGTCTAAATGACATATTTTTCTCATAGACAGAGATCAAGGTGTCACGAAAAGAAATCTTTTTACTAAGTTGTGACAGTTCAAATTCCTTGGCTCCGAAACGTTTAAAAACATCTCGGATAGCCTGTTTGGCCCCAAAAGTTGAAAAAGTAACAATCTGAGCAGAGTGCTTACTACCATAACGGTCCCTAACATAATGAAGAAACTCGCTTCGATAGATATCAGGCAAGTCGATATCTATATCAGGCATGCTATAACGTTCTTCATTTAGAAAACGCTCAAAAAGCAAGTCATTTTTAACGGGATCAATTCCAGTAATATCAAGGACATAGGCCACCAAGCTTCCTGCAGCAGACCCACGTCCCATTCCCATATAATAACCACGGCTACGCCCAAAGCGTAATAAGTCCCAGACAATCAAGAAATAATCATCAAAGCCCATCTGATGAATGATAGACAATTCTTTGTCTAAACGTTCCTGATAAACTGCTGCGCTTAACTTTTTAGTTTCTAATCCAGATTGGGCTAATTGACGTAATTGGTCAACTGCTGGCATATCACGATTAAAACGGGGAAGCTTCAAATCCGTATCAAATTGATAAGTAATATCTGAAACAAGTTGCTCCAAATTGTTCAAAGCCTCTGGAATATCACTATATGCACTTTCCATTTCTTGAGGCGAGAAAAGAAGCTGATTCATAGGACAAATAGAGGCCTCTGACAAGGAAACGTTTTGTGAGATGGCGTGTAACATCTGAATCGTCGAGCGATCTACATTCTCAAAATAACGCACTGTATGTAAAGGAATTACAGGATAATCAAACTCTTTGCCAGCATCTTCTGGCCTTACCCCAATAAAAACCTCTGAACCAAGAGTCATCCCTGGCTCCCAGTCTTCACTCGGAAGGATGAGGGCAATAGCATTCAGATAGTCCGAAAAAGCTGTAAACTCGCGTTGCCCTGAGGAGAGCTCTGTTGCCAACTTCATCAAATTTTTATAGCCCTGATTATTTTTTGCTAATAGACGAAAAGGAATTTTTCTTCCCTCGTAAAATAGATTAGCTTCCATACCAATCAAAGGACGTAAACCCTTGCTACTTGCAAACTGAGCAAAATGATAAGCAGCATAGAGATTGTCACGATCCATCAAACCAAGGGCTTGATAGCCAAGCTCTTTGGCACGCTTAATGTAGGTGGTCAAATCTACAACACTATCCATGAAACTATAGACAGATTTTGTATCCAATTGTGCAAACATGAAGGCCTCCTTTCTATCCTTCTATTATAGCATACGCTCCTTGTAAAAACGCCTCTACCATGTTAACTGTTTCAAACAAAAAGAATGAGATAGAACAACACCTTAAACATTGTCCTTATCCCATTCTTTTAAGTCCTCATTATTATTTTACAAACACATCATTGTTTCTTATTGCCAATATGATGGGCGTTGTTTTTCATAGGCAGCAATCAAATCTTCATATTGAAGAGTGATTCCAATATCGTCAAGCCCTTCAACCAATTTACGTTTCCACTCATGATCGATATCAAATGGAAACTCTCCTGCTGAAGATTTAATCACTTGGTTTGGAAGGTCAATCGTAATTTCTTCACCTGCAGGAAGAGCAGCCAATTTTTGACGGACTTCCAAAGGTTGAACGATTGGCAACATACCATTCTTCAATTCATTGTTATAGTGAATATCTGAAAATGATCCAGCAATAACACAACGGAAACCGTAATCTTCCAATGCCCATGCAGCGTGTTCACGAGATGACCCCGAACCAAAGTTATCACCAGTAACCAAAATAGTCGCATCGCGATACTCAGGTTTATTGAAGACGAAATCAGGATTTTCATCGTAATCATCATTAAGGTAACGCCATTCAAACATCAAATTCTTACCGAAACCTTTTTTATCAACAGCTTTCAAGAATTGTTTGGGAATGAGTTGGTCCGTATCGATGTTATCATTCATCAAAGGTACTGATTTCCCTGTATAGACGGTAAATTTTTCCATTATCTTCTCCCTTATGCTTGAACTTCTGGCATATCGCGGACATCTACAAATTTACCAGCGATTGCTGCAGCTGCTGCCATTGCTGGACTACAAAGATGAGTACGAGCACCATATCCTTGACGTCCCTCGAAGTTACGGTTACTTGTAGATGCACAGTGCACACCTTCTGGAACATGGTCTGGGTTCATACCAAGACACATTGAACAACCTGGATCGCGCCATTCAAATCCTGCATCCATGAAAATTTTATCCAAACCAAGACGTTCAGCTTCTTTCTTAACTGGACGCGAACCTGGAACAACAATAGCTGTCAATGTCGGTGAGATATGTTTTCCTTTAACGAATTTAGCAGCTAACTCAAGGTCGCTAAGACGTGCGTTAGTACAAGAACCAATGAAGACATAGCCAAGATCAATATCTTTAGCATATTCACCAGGCTTAACGTCCATATACTCGTAGGCACGTTCATCATTAAAGTCCTTGATTTCTGGGAATGGTTGATCAAACTCAACACCCATTTCAGGGTTAGTTCCCCATGTAACCATAGGTGCCAATTCTGAAACATCAATAGTAATCACTTTATCATATTCAGCATCTAGATCTGAAACCAAAGTTTTCCAGTCGGCTACTGCTTCTTCGAATTTCTCACCCTTAGGTGCGCATGGACGCCCCTCAACATAATCATAAGTTTTTTGGTCTGGATTCATAAGACCCATCTTAGCACCAAATTCAATAGACATGTTACAGATGGTCATGCGTTCATCCATTGAAAGAGCATCGATAGCTTCACCACAATATTCAACTGCGTATCCTACACCAGCATCAACGCCATAGCGTGCAATCAGTGCAAGAATAAAGTCTTTTGAATAAACACCTGGCTGTGGTTTACCAACAAATTCAACCTTCATTTTCTTCGGTTTCACTTGCCACAAACATTGTGTCGCAAAGACATGTTCTACCTCAGATGTACCAATACCAAAGGCAATAGCACCAAAGGCACCATGAGTAGCCGTATGACTATCTCCACAAACGACAAATTTTCCTGGTTGACTACGACCTGTTTCAGGACCAACCATGTGGACAATCCCCTGACGAGCAGTACCGTGGGTAGCCGCATCAATACCAAATTCCTCAACGTTTTTCGCCAAAGTATCAATTTGGTTTTTAGAAATAAGGTCACGAATGTTAAAAATATCAACCGTAGGAACGTTGTGGTCTGTCGTACCAAAAGTTAAATCTGGGCGACGAACTTTACGTCCAGCATCACGAAGTCCCTGAAAGGCCTGTGGACTTGTAACCTCGTGAATATAATGCTGATCCACATACATCAATTGTGGTTCGCCCTCATTTCCAGTAACGACGTGGCGTTCCCAAAGTTTATCAAAAATTGATTTTCCGCTCATAAAATACTCCAATTATAATCTAAGGATTAGCTAATCCGAAAGTCTTGTTAGAATAAGGTATAAAAGAAAGACATCTATAACAATACCTATAAGCCAACATAGCTTAAAATACCATTTGTTAATTTTATGTCTAAAAAGTCTCCCACCTAGAAAGGCACCAATACCACCAAAGATCAGTGTCTGTAATAATAATGCCTTCTCAGAAATCCGTCTCTTATGTCGGATAGCCTTATGTTTATCAAGGCCATAAACGGATAAGACGACTAAATTCCACACCAACAAAACACTTAGTAACACTAATTTCAGTGTCATGAGTTTAGAGATTGCCAATAATAGCTGCTGTCATTTCAGCAGTCGAAGCCTGACCACCCAAATCACGTGTCAAGATGCCTTGATTCAAGGTCTTATCAACAGCATTTTCAATCAATTCTGCCCCTTCAGTTTCATTGAAACTTTCACGTAACATCATAGCTACTGACAAAATCATTGAAATTGGATTGGCAATACCTTGACCAGCGATATCTGGTGCTGAACCATGGATTGGTTCATAAAGACTTGGACCATTTTCAGAGTGACTGGCAGATGGCATAACACCTAAAGTTCCTGGAAGGACACTTGATTCATCAGACAAGATATCACCAAAAAGGTTTTCTGTCACAACCACATCAAAACGAGCTGGGTTGGTAATCATAATCATTGCGGCACTATCAACGAGCTGATGTTCAAGAGTTACATCTGGAAACTCCAAAGAAACTTCATCAGCAACCTTACGCCACAATTTAGAAGTTGCCAAAACATTTTGTTTATCAATGCTAGTGACCTTTTTGCCACGACCTTGGGCAATCTTGAAGGCACGACGCATGATACGACGAATCTCATCTGCTGAATAATCATTGATATCGCGAGCCTTATCTTCTTCCAAAATGTGCTCACCAAAGTAAATACCACCTGTGAGCTCACGAACAACGACGAAGTCTACGCCCTCAATACGCTCAGGTTTAAGAGGTGACAAGTGTTTCAAAGCATCAAAGATGCGGACAGGACGGATATTAGCAAAGAGATTCAACTCCTTACGAATGGCCAAAAGTCCTTGTTCAGGACGAACTGGCGCATTGTCATATTTAGGTCCACCAATTGCAGCCAAGAGGATAGCATCTGCTGATTTAGCAGCATCCAAAGTTGACTTAGGAAGTGGATGACCCTCGGCATCAATGCCAGCACCACCAAATGGTTTAGCATCGATGTCGTAATCAAATCCAATTTTTGAAGCTACTTTTTCAAGAACTTCAAGACCTGCTGCCATAATCTCAGGTCCAATTCCATCACCTGAAAGTGTTACAATTTTCTTTGTCATGTTTAACTCCTCTTCGGCTTATGGAAGATCACGATAAGAAACCTTACGTGCCATCTCACCAGCATTTTCTTTTTGAACCAATGTATTAGCATTGATATAGGCAATTGCTGATGCTTTCAAGACATCAAAGTCCAAACCAGATGCATTGAAAATAGTATCTGTATCTACATTTTCTACAGTTACAAGTACACGCGCTTGCGCATCAATACCATCAGTTACTGCGTCAATATTATAAGAAGTCAAGCGAACTGTTTGGTTGAAGAATTTGTCAATAGCATTGAAGATAGCTTCAACTGACCCTTGGCCATTTGCCAAAAATTCAACAGATTCACCGTCTTCATTAGCCAAACTTACTGTAGCAGTGATTGTTTCATCAGCATTAGTAGTCAAACGAAGATCTTCGAAGTGGAAACCTTCTGGATTATCTACACTAGTACCAGCAACAAGTGCACGAATATCTGCATCAGTAATATCATGTTTTTTCCCAGCCAAGACTTTAAATTTGGCAAAGAGTGGTTTGATATCTTCTTCCACAAAGTCAAGCTCAAGTTCTTTCAATTTTTCAACAAAGGCATGACGTCCTGACAATTTACCAAGAGGAAGACTGTTACTCTTCACACCTACCAATTCTGGTGTGAAAATTTCATAAGTTTGTGGGTTCTTAAGAACACCATCTTGGTGGATACCTGATTCATGAGAGAAGGCATTTCCACCAACAACAGCTTTATTTTTAGGAACAGGAATACCTGAGAAGCGAGAAACAAGCTCTGATGTATTCATAGTTTCATTCAAAACAATATCACAACTTGCTTGGAAGAAGTCTTCACGAATTTTCAAAGCAACAGCTACTTCTTCAAGAGCAACATTACCCGCACGCTCACCAATACCATTAACAGTTCCCTGTACACGTCCAGCACCATGTTTAATTGCTGTCAAAGTATTTGCAGTTGCCATACCAAGGTCATCGTGACAGTGAACACCAAAGACAACTTTATGATCTGATTTAATATTTTCAGTCAAGTGATCAAAAATACGTGCAAACTCTTCTGGAGTCGTAAAGCCAACTGTATCAGGAATATTAATATATGAGGCACCAGCATCAACTGCTGTTTGAACAACTTCAGTCAAGAAATCAAGCTCAGTACGAGTAGCATCTTCAGGAGAAAACTCAACAACTTCAAATTTTGAACGTGCATATGACACATGTTCTTTTACAGCTTCAAGAATTTCTTCTTTTGATTTCTTCAATTTAAACTCACGGTGAATCGGACTTGTTGCGATAAAGACATGAATTTGTGGATACTTAGCATCTTTTAAAGCCTCATAACAAGCATCAATATCAGATTTTACTGAGCGAGCCAAACCAGTAACAGAAGTTGTTGTCATAGCTTCCGCAATTTGTTTTACGGCCTCAAATGAATCTGGGCTAGCTGCAGGAAAACCTGCTTCGATTACAGAAATTCCCCATTTTTCAAGTTGTTTAGCAATGGCAACTTTTTCTTTGATTGAAAAGTTAACACCAGGTGTTTGTTCCCCATCACGAAGACTTGTATCAAAAAATTCAACTTTACGCATAGACAATCCTCTTTCTAAAAGTAAAAACGATAGTAGTAAAAAAACATCTCACTCGGAAACCCAAGCGAGATGTTTTTACCTCCCGCTTGGTAAGCCAAACAGGACTAATGCTTTTGCACTAGCCCTCATTACGCAATAGCAAAACAGTTGTAGTTGCGAATGTCATTTGACTCATTTCCTTTCGATGTATCTTGGTTAATATGATACATCTTTCCAACTTGAAAGTCAAGGAAAAATTACTGAATTGACTGACTTTTCTGACCACTATTTACATTTATTTTCAAGAAAAGAAAAAAGCTGACCGAAGTCAACTTTTTATTTGTTAATGATAACTACTTATCTCAGCTTATTTTCCGAGGTAGTATTCGCTAACAACGTTCAATTTTTCATCAAATTCGAATACCAATGGTGGGAAGTTTGGAATTTCAACATCCATGATTTCGTCATCTGACAATTGTTTGATATGTTTTACAAGGGCACGGATTGAGTTACCGTGTGCACCTACGAATACGTTTTTACCATCTTTAAGAGCTGGAGCGATTTTATCTTCCCAGAATGGAAGGGCACGTTCCAAAGTAACTTTCAAGTTTTCAGCATCTGGAATTACTGAGTCATCAAGTGAAGCGTAACGACGGTCAGTGTGTGCTGAGTGCTCATCATCACGATCCATTGCTGGAGGCAATACATCATATGAACGACGCCAGATGTGAACTTGCTCATCACCAAATTGCTCAGCAGCTTCTGCTTTGTTTTTACCAGTCAAACCACCGTAGTGACGTTCGTTCAAGCGCCATGATTTTTCAACTGGAACCCAAAGTTGGTCAGATGCTTCAAGAGCCAAGTTAGTTGTTTTGATCGCACGTTTCAATACTGATGTGTATGCTTGGTCAAATTCGATACCAGCTTCTTTGATCAATTTACCAGCGTCGATAGCTTGTTGAGTACCTTTTTCAGAAAGATCTACGTCAGCCCAACCTGTGAAAAGGTTAGCTTTGTTCCATTCAGACTCACCGTGGCGAGCGAAAACCAATTTTACCATTAGTTGTGTCTCCTTTTTATTTTGGGTTAAACCCATTTACTGTATCTATTCTACCCAAAAAACCTTGAAAAAGCTAGCAAAATCCAAAAAATTCTGTAAAATTCTATTGCTTCTTGTCTTGGCAAAAAGAGACGATATCAGAATTTCGTTTTAGAGGCTTTAGCCCGTCCAATATTTCCTTGTTTTAGGCCCCTTTTCATGCTAAAATGAGATGAAATAGTAACATTTTACTTTGTGATCTTTAAGGAGGATCTTATGGTTTCTACTGCTACAAAAGTTGGTCAGTTTACATTTGCTAACTGTCTTATGAATGCCGCTGGTGTTCATTGTATGACTAAGGAAGAATTGGCAGAGGTTGAGGCTTCAGCTGCAGGTTCATTTGTCACAAAAACAGGAACACTTGAGGCCCGTCCCGGTAATCCTGAACCACGTTATGTGAATGTACCTCTTGGGTCAATCAACTCAATGGGATTGCCAAATAACGGTTTCGAATACTACCTTGACTATGTCATTGAATTACAAAAGCAACCCAATACAAAAAATCATTTTCTTTCTCTCGTTGGTCTTTCTCCTGAGGAAACACACACCATTCTTAAAAAAGTTCAAGAAAGTGACTATGAAGGGCTGGTTGAACTCAACCTTTCATGTCCTAACGTTCCGGGGAAACCTCAAATCGCTTACGATTTTGAAACAACAACCGAGATCCTAACTGAAGTCTTTTCTTACTTTACGAAACCTCTTGGTGTGAAATTACCACCATACTTTGATATTGTGCACTTTGACCAAGCTGCTGCCGTTTTCAACCAATTCCCACTTGTCTTTGTTAACTGTGTGAACTCAATTGGTAATGGCCTTTACATTGAAGATGAGTCTGTTGTCATCAAACCTAAGAATGGTTTTGGTGGTATAGGTGGTGACTACATCAAACCTACTGCCTTGGCAAACGTTCATGCTTTCTACCAACGTTTGAAACCTGAAATCCAAATTATTGGTACTGGTGGTGTAAAATCTGGTCGTGATGCTTTTGAACACATCCTTTGTGGCGCAAGTATGGTACAAGTTGGTACTGCCCTTCAAAAAGAAGGTGTCGCTATTTTTGACCGTATTACTAAAGAACTTAAAGAAATCATGGAAGAAAAAGGTTACGAAACTCTTGAAGACTTCCGAGGAAAACTTCACTACATCGACTAGTCTATAAAAAAAGTTTGGAAAATCTTCCAAACTTTTTTTGTTATTTGATGAGGATTCTCTTATTAGACAAGACCATCATCATCGCGTTCATCCCAGTCTTCAAAAGGGTCCTTGCCCTCTTTTTCAGCTTGAAGACGTTTCTGACGCGCTTCTTCAATTTGTTCTTCACTTGGCTTCATCAGTTTGCTAATAGCAACAATACCTGATAGTTTAATAACAGTAAAAACCAAAAGAAAAATCAATACCACTGTTATGGTTTTCATAGATTTCCTTAACTTATTTCGTATAAATCAAAACCCCTAAAATCTTAGGGGTTTTTACATTATTTAACTGCGTCTTTAAGAGCTTTACCAGCTTTAAATGCAGGAACTTTAGAAGCTGCGATTGAGATAGCTTCACCAGTTTGTGGGTTACGACCTTGACGAGCAGCGCGTTCGCGTACTTCAAAGTTACCGAAACCAATCAATTGTACTTTTTCACCTGCAGCAAGAAATTCTTCGATAGAAGCGAAAACTGCATCTACAGCTGCTGCTGAATCTTTTTTAGTAAGCTCAGTTGCTTCTGCAACTTTAGCGATCAAATCTTGTTTGTTAGCCATTGTAACAATCCTCCAATTTATTTCTAAGCGAATAGTTTTTTTAGCGCTTGAACAAGTATTATCTTATCCTAAAAGACCTATGAGGTCAAGTAATAAACGCTAATTTAATCGCTTTTTTGCAAAAAGTAAAGGCTTTTTAATTTATTGTCTTATAGATGTCAAATTCGATACGGTCATTAACCAAATCTAGGCTTTGAGCACGTGCTGTTATCCCCTTCTCATTCTTCATAGACTGAATATTTAGGGTAACCTTTCCCTTCTTACTATCGATTGCGATGTAATCAGGAAGGTTAGTCGAACGTTTAATCATCTTAAGGGCATCCGAAACAGGCAATTTCAAGGTTCCAGCTGAAAGCTCAGAAACATGCAGTACAATTGCTCCTGATTCACTAACAACCGGCGTAAAATAGACATATAGAGGAACAGGATGACCTAAAACCTTATAGCTACTTTCAAAAACAATTTTAGAATTGGTAACCTTGACCTTGAAACGCATCTTATCAGTCGAATAATCCTGGGCAAAGCCTGTAAGAGCAGCGTCAAGCTCATCCTTAGTCATACTATATTTTCCAATTTTAGTTGCTCCCTTGGGTAGGGATACAGAACTTGTCGTCTCCACTGGAGTCATGATTCTATATGTCACAACACTTACTAAGGCTAGATTTAAGGCCAAGAGCCCTAAAAATAGCCACTTCCATATCTTACTCACCTGACCACTCCTTCTTTGTTTGGTTAATACGTTTCAAAATGGCATCTGACATAATTTGATAACCTGTATTATTTGGATGAAAATGATCATCCTCAAAAAGAGCATCGTTCAGGCTATCTTGAGAAGATTTACTAGACTGAGAGGTATCATCAGAACTTGTAACACCGCCCTTACCATCAATTCCCTTATAAAGCAAATCATTTACAGGAACAAAATACACATTATCGTACTCTTTGCACACCTCTTCAGTAGACTGGTTCCAATTATCTACAATAGTTTGCATTTCTGTCATCTCTGGAAAATTAAGATAAAAAGGATTGTAAATACCAACAATATAAATTGGTAATGTTTTATTTTCCTTGCGAGCTAGCTCAATAATCTGTCTTAATCTCTTTTGATAGGCCTGAGCAGGCTTAGTGAAGGTAGCTACATTAAGATTCGTGATATTGTCCTTAATGACATGGATCACATCATTACCACCAACTGTCAGAGTCATCACTTTAGCCTTTTTGAGATCTCTTTGAATATCCTTCTTTTCTTGCATTCTTTTGAGAATTTGATTACTCGTATTCCCCGCAATACCGTAGTTACGAGAAGTCACTTGCCAGTCAAAATCTGACTCTAATGCCTGTGATAGCACAGGAACGAATCCTCCTTGATTACTACTATCACCTACTCCTTGAGTAAGGGAATCACCAATAGCGACATAGGTCACATTTTCATTTTTGATAGATTTAATCTTTTCTGCAATTTTTGATGACTGATGCGTACTAGGAATGATAAAAATGAAGAGTCCGACAAATAAGAGAAAAAGCAAGAAGAAGCCTACGAGGCTTCTAACTAATTCTGATTCTTTCCACTTATTCATAACGAAGCATTACGGCAAAGGCGCCTTCACCAGTGTGCGTTTGAATGATGGAACCAGTCTCAAGGATTGAAATTGGAGCACCCAAAACCTCAAGTTTTTCAGCCAGTTCATGTGCTAAATCAGGTGTTCCTGCATAAGAAATACCAATCTCTGCCACTTTGCGGTCCTTATCCTTGATACCATTAATATAAGAATCTAACCATTTCGTGAAAGTCTTAGCTCCTCGCCCCTTAGCAACCGTATTCAACTGATAGTCTTTCAACTCCATGATGACACGGATATTAAGTAATGAAGACAGAAGACCTGTTACACGTCCAATACGACCACCTTTAACCAGATTCTCAAGGGTAGAAACACCAATATGAAGTTCTGATTTATTTTTCACTTCTTCAACATGGGCTACAATCTCATCAAGACTAGCTCCTGCTTCGGCTAATTTAGCTGCCTCAACAACTTGAAACTTGAGGCATTGATCCGTAAAGCCTGAATCGATGACAGTTACATCTGCTCCTGAAAGACTAGCTCCTTGACGTGAGGCTTCACATGTCCCAGAGAGTGTGTGCATAATGTGGATTGCCACAATTTGTTCTGCACCTTCTTTGACAAGATTTTCATATGTCTCAGCAAACAAACCTACAGGTGGTTGGCTTGTCTTTGGTAACTCTTTACTATGCTTCATCATTTCCAAGAAACGGCCTTCTTCTCGAAGGTCACTATCTGAATAGATGACACCGTCCACCATTACCGACAATGGGACAACAGTGATATTATATTTTTTAACCAATTCTGGTTCAATCGTGATTGACGAATCGGTTACAATTCTGATTTTACTCATATTTTTCTCGCTTAACACAAATTTTTATTCTATTATAGCATGACTGGAAAGTTTTTCCCAAGTCTTTTCCTAAAGAGAGTCATCCACCTTTAACAAAGCTCTTGCTTGACTCAAGGCAGCCTCCGTCACGTTATCACCTGCTAACATCTTAGCGATTTCTTGCACCCTTTCCTCAGGTGTCAAAAGACGAACACGAGAGACTGTTGTCTCATTATCGCTTTCCTTAGAAATAAAAAACTGATAATCAGCAATAGCAATAACTTGCGGAAGGTGACTGATGGCCAAGACCTGACCATGACTCCCAATCTTATGAATCTTCTGAGCGATGGCTTGGGCAACACGTCCTGAAACGCCAGTGTCAACCTCATCAAAGACGATACTTGTTTTATCTTCTTTGCGGGCAAAGGCTGACTTAATCGCTAACATGAGTCGTGATAATTCACCACCTGAAGCTACCTTAACAAGCGGTTTAAAGCCTTCACCTGGATTGGTTGAGATGTAAAACTCAACCTGCTCATTACCATCACGATTAAATTTCCCCTTAGTAAAGGTGACTTTAAAATCAGCCTTATCCATATAGAGGTCACACAACTCGCTCTTAATCTCAGCTTCAAGAGCCGTAGCAATTTGATGGCGTGCTGTTTGTAGGGTCTCCGCAGACGCAAGCAGGTCCTTTTCAAGTTGCTTAAGCTCTTGTTCCATAGCATCTGACGAGCTAGAGTTGCCTGTCAGAAGATTGTATTCTTTACTTGAATTTTCCAGATAATCCAAGACGTCATCGACAGTCCCACCATATTTACGAGTAATGGCATTAATGGTATCTAAGCGGTGTTCAATCTCTTGTAAACGCCCAGCATCAAAGTCCAGATTATCCAAAAAATCACCTAGTTGCTTAGTGACATCTTCCAGAACATAATAGGCTTCTGATAGATTTCCAGAGAGTTCTTTGTAATCAGAGTCATACTCTTCAAGAGACTGGAGGTCATTCATGGCAGAACGAACATTTGAAAGGCTTGAAAAATCTTCATTATCCAGCATGACATAGGCATTTGTTAAGGTATCAGCAATTTGCTTATGATTAAGAAGCTTGTCTCGCTCCTGCATCAAAGCCAAATCTTCTCCTGATTTTAGAGAGACTGCTTCAATTTCTGAAATCTGAAAAGCTAGCATTTCAATTCGAGCCTTATGCTCCTGCTCATTTTTCTGCTTTTCTAGAACAGCTTTTCTTAACTCACGATAGCGGTCAAAATACTCCTGGTACTCTTTCTTAGTCTGGAAAAATTCCTTGTCACCAAAGGCATCAAGCATGATAATATGCAGAGCAGGTTTCATAAGCTCTTCCTGGTCATGTTGTCCATGGATATCTACCAAGAAGTGCCCAACAGCCTTAAGCGTCGTTAAATTGACCATCTGCCCATTGATACGACTAACACTTCTACCATTTTGGAAGATTTCACGACGGATAATCAATTCATCCTCAACAGGAATTCCATTATCTTCCAAGATACTAACCAAGGCAGGATTTTGTTCGATTGAAAAGAAGCCCTGAATTTCAGCCTTAGATGCTGAATGACGGACGACCTCACTAGAAGCCCTAGCACCCAACATAAGATTCATAGCATCTATAATAATGGACTTACCAGCACCTGTTTCACCAGTAAGGACGGTCATACCATTCTCAAAGTTTAGAGAAATCTCTTCAATAATTGCGAAATTCTTTATCGTAATTTCGAGAAGCATAGGCCCTCCTATTCTTCAACCCACTTAATGATTTGCCCCTGTAGCTCAATAGCTGCTAACTCTGACTGAGCCACTAAAAAGAGGGTATCATCATCAGCAATAACACTAAAAATCAAATGCTTGTACTCATCTAAAAGAATCTTCTTGATGAGGCGGCTTGTCCCAGGTTGAACAACGATATTCATAAAGGCATGTTGACGATCAACGCGCAACAAGCGACGAGTCGCAACAGAGGTTCCACCTACTCGTCTAGGAGCAGTTGAGAGCCCATAGATGTAAGAACCGTCTTCAGTTGGTACTTTGGTAATACCAATTTCATTGATATCACGCGATACAGTCGCTTGAGTAGCCTTTAATCCCTCATTTTGGAGTAATTTTACCAATTCTCCTTGAGTCGTAATTTTATTTTCTTGGACAATCTTTCGGATTAACTCCAAACGATCATTCTTCTTCATTCTTTTTAAACTCCTTGTGTGCTTGTGCTACAACTTCCTTAATAGAGGTTTGAGCATCATTTTGAGGAGAATTTGTCTTCTCCAAGTGTGCGAGAAACTCAATGTTACCATGACCACCTTGAATAGGTGAAAAGTCCAGCCCCTTAACTGAAAAGCCATAGTCAACCGCAAAAGCAGTCACTGTTTCTAACACTTTTTCATGGACACTGCTCTCACGGACAATCCCGTTTTTCCCAATTTGTTCACGGCCCGCCTCAAATTGTGGTTTCACAAGAGCAACAACTTGCCCCCCATCAACCAATATCTTAGCCAAAGCCGGTAGAATCAGATTAAGAGAGATGAAGCTGACATCGATTGATGCAAAAGACGGTAGTCCTTCTGTAAAGTCGACAGGTTCAGCATAACGAAAATTATATTGCTCCATAGAACGAACACGCTCATCTTGACGTAATTTCCAAACCAACTGATTGGTGCCGACATCAACAGCATAAACCAGTTTGGCCCCATTTTGAAGCATAACATCAGTAAACCCACCTGTTGAGGCTCCGATATCAATGGTCGTCATACCTTCAACTGACAGATTAAAAACTTCCAATGCTTTTTCAAGTTTGAGTCCTCCACGACTCACATACTTAAGTTTTTCACCTTTAAGCTTCAACTCTGTACCGTCGTCAATTTTTTCACCAGGTTTATCGTAACGCTCACCATTGATAACATTAACAACTAAACCTGCCATTACGCCACGTTTTGCTTGTTCTCGTGTTTCAAAAAGGCCTTGTTTATAAGCCAAGACGTCTACTCTTTCCTTAGGCATGGAGTCGTAACCTTTCTATGATTTCTATAATACTGTCTTTCTTGAAACCTTGAGTCTCAGCTAGATTTTGGAAAATAGCCTCAGCTTTACTAAGTGATTCCTCGAGGATAGCATGTGATTTTTCCAGACCAAGAAGAGCCGGATAGGTTGATTTTCCCGCTACTACATCTTTTCCAGGTGTCTTTCCAAGTTCTTCGAAATCAGCAGTCACATCCAAAATATCATCACGTACTTGAAAGGCAAGACCAATCAGTCGACCAGCTTCTTTCAGATTTTCCAAAACCTCTAGATTTTTTTGAGCAACAATACCAGCCGCCACAAAAGGAAAGGTTAAAAGCTTACCTGTCTTATGCTCATGAATTTTAGACAGTTGCGATAAATCAAGTTCCTGACCTTCACCCTTCATATCCAACATCTGGCCACCAACCATACCGAAGGTGCCTGAGGAATGAGACAATGCTTGAATCAATTGAACTCGAATTTCTGCTGATAGCTCTGTTTGGGCCAGGAGATCAAAGGGATCCAAAAAGAGAGAATCACCAGCCAATATCGCCGTTGCTTCATCAAATTTCTTATGGTTGGTTAAACGTCCTCGACGGTAATCATCATCATCCATAGCCGGCAGATCATCGTGAATCAGACTTCCAGTATGAATCATTTCAAGACTCGCTGCAACATCGAAATGACTAGGAGTTAGCTCTAAACCAAATCCTTCAAGTAAATCTAAGAAAATCAGTGGACGAATACGCTTACCGCCACTATCAACTGAATAAAGAATAGCAGTGATTAAATCACTTGATACAGGAAGATTCTTTTTTTGGTAGTAATCACGGATAGCCGCATCAATTTTATTTAGCTTGCTCATTAGGCATCCATTTCCGTTTCTGTACCATCTGCTTGCATAACCTTAACTAGTGTTTTTTCAGCATCTTCCAAGGTCTTCTGCAAATCCTTAGACAAGGCCATACCTTTTTGGAACTCAGCAATAGCATCCTCAAGAGCAACATCACCTGTTTCGAGCTTAGTGACAATGGCTTCTAAGTCCTGTAAATTTTCCTCAAATGTTTTTTTAGTTGACATTTTTCACCTCTACTTCTAGTTCTCCATCTCTCATTTGGACGGTTAATTGATCACCTTCAGTAATATTCTTGGTACTGGTTAAAGGTTTATCATCTTTTTTGACAATGGCATAGCCCCTTGCAACAATACGGCTAGTATCTAGAGACAATAAAGCATCCTGTGCCTTTTCTAATCTCACACGGTTACCATTAATGGTGTTCTTGGTTGTGGTCACCAATAAACGTTGCAAAGACTCTCGACGGTCTTGATAGTTCTGAACACTGCTCAGAAGATTTAAGCCTTGTAAGCGTTGTTTCAAAAGTTCCGCTTTTTTTTGCTTTCGCTCGAAATCTTGACTCACGAAGGTTTCAAGCCTTGTTGTTAGTCGATCCAACTTTTGTAAATAACCATCATATAGGCGCTCAGGTTGCCTAAAGACAACAGATTGTGACAGTTTAGCTAAACGTTCTTGATTGTACTGTATACGTCTCAAACAGGCTTGATAAGCTCTATTTTGTCTTTCACGAATCCAAACCAAGGTATCGGCCTTTGATACCGGAGTAGCAAGTTCTGCCGCTGCTGTAGGTGTGGCAGCCCTTCGATCTGCAACAAAGTCAGCCAAAGTCGTATCTGTTTCGTGACCAACACTTGAAATCACAGGTAGACGACTCCCAAAAATGGACTGAACAACAATTTCCTCGTTAAAAGCCCAGAGGTCTTCAATAGAACCTCCACCACGACCAACGATAAGTAAATCTAAGTCATCCCTTTGATTGGCTTTTTGAATATTTTCAGCAATTTCCTGTGCAGCTCCTTCACCTTGAACCTTGGTAGGGAAAAGTAAGATTTCTACCCCTGGAAAACGACGACTAACGGTCGTAATAATATCTCGAATAACCGCACCACTAGGACTTGTGACAACCCCGATTTTTTTGACAAAATTAGGCAGCGCTTGCTTATGACGATCATCAAAGTAGCCTTCTGCAGTCAATTTTTTACGAAGCTGTTCAAACTGGATAGCCAAAGCTCCAATACCATCCGGCTCAGCCTTCTCTATAATAATGGAATAAGAGCCACTAGGCTCATAAATCTGGACACGACCTACGACATTGATCTTCATCCCTTCTTCGAGTTCAAAACCAAGTTTTTTGAAAACTCCAGCCCAAATCGTCGCCTGAATAACAGCTCCTTCATCCTTAAGCGAAAAATATTGGTGACTCGGGCGGCGACGAAAATTGGAAACCTGTCCCGTCAAATATACCCTCTCTAAATAAGGATCACGGTCAAATTTCATTTTCAAATATTTGGTTAAGGATGTGACCGATAAATAGTCTGACACGACAACTCTCCTTTATATAACCTATCCTCGAAAACCTGAAGACATTAAAAAAGTTCTGTAGAACCATCATCCCCAAATCTTCTCAGTCAGCTTTTTAATTGTATACACGATTACCTTAAATTATACCAAAAAAGACTGTCAAAAGACAGTCTCAACCACCATAGTCAGGTGTTTTATATAGTTTCATTAATCGGTTGTATAAGTTTTTGAAACGACGTCCCAAGAATCGCTTGAACCGTCAATACCACCATAGGCTTCGAGTTGTCCCTTCTTATCTACACGGAAAAGAAGAACATCATTACCATAGGCATCATAAAGTTGAGCATAAACTAGGTTATCATCATCATCCGTCCATGAATAAACCTTCCAACCTAGATTTTTATAATTTTCTCCAGTTGAACCTTGTTCTTTAGCATAGGTGGAAACAACCCAGTCTTCTAACTGTTGATCAGACAAAGATGAGGTATCAACTTGAGAGGATTGATTATCAGATGATGCTGCAGCTGCTTCCTTACTTTTTGCTAACTGACCGTTTTTCCATGGATTTGTTTCACTCTCTTTTTGGTTATTACTATACCACATCAAGGTAACAACAGGAATAACCACTGCAAGTACCGCAACAACTCCAATTACCCATCTAATGTTTTTAGGATCTTTGAGTTTGTCAAAACTCGAAACTTTTCTTCCCTTTGTAGTTTCATTTTTACGACGTCTAAATTCGCTCACAGCTTTTTCCTCTTTTTCTTGAAAGTAGTCCCTTTTTTTCTTTTCCTCTTGTTCCAAGAGCTTTTGCACTTCCCTACGACCCTGTGGATCACTCGTTTGAGCCAATGAAATCTGCAACTGAAAAATACGATTATCCAAAGCTTGCTCATATTCTTTGGCTGCTTCTCTATCACCATTATCAGCTAAGGCTCTCAGATACTCTTCATTACTGAATTCAGCCATTCACTAAATCGCTCCTGCTTCTAAATCGTTTCTTCTATTTTCTTAAAGCCTGAGACTTTTGTCAAGTTACTAGTTTGTAACAAATTCTTACATTTGTAAAAAGCCGAAGAAAATCACATTCTTCAGCTTATTTCTTAGTTGTTTCTTTATAATACTTACAATAACTTTGAAGAGGACAGGTCTGGCATTTAGGATTCTTAGCTAAGCAATGATAGCGTCCAAAGAAAATCATACGGTGATGGCTGATAATCCAATCCTTCTTTGGGATTTTCTTCATCAATTCTGCTTCGATTTCCTCTACACTAGCATCCTCTGGGGCGATATTTAGCCTTTTAGAAACACGTGAGACATGCGTATCTACAGCAATAGAAGGAATGCCATAAACCTCAGCTAAAACCACATTAGCTGTTTTTCGTCCCACACCAGGTAGACTTTCCAATTCCTTATGCGTTTTCGGAACCTGTCCATCAAAATTCATTAAAACAGCTCTAGCAGTCTTGATGATGTTCTTTGCTTTATTCTTGTAAAGACCAATCGTTCGCAAACACATCTCAACATCATCAAGATTGGCAGAAGCCAAATCCTCAATTTCTGGATAACGCGCCCACAAGCCTGGTGTAATCTTATTAACAGCCTTATCGGTTGTCTGGGCTGATAAAATAACAGCAACTAATAGTTGGAAAGGCGTTTCCCACTCCAACTCTCCATGAGCATTGGGAAACATCTCTCCCATGAGAGCTAGAGCCTCATTAACACGTTTTCTTCCTAACATTATTGGCCACCCCATAATTGACGGGCGGCATCCATTCCTGTTTTGAAGTCATCCGAAACCTGATGATGGTGCTTCTTACCTTGATGCTCCAAACGACGCTCTTCAACTTGAATTTTCGTCGTAATACCACTCAATTTCCAGTTACGCAAAACCCCTTTGATGTAATTCCAATTTGTCTTGCGGTTAAATACTGCTTCTTTCAAAGCCTCACGGATAAGTTCAGGATCAGTATGTTCTTCTTGGATTTCCTTGTTTAAATCTTCGATAACCATAGGATTCAAGATTCCCAAAGCTTGTTCTAACTCATCTGTTAATTGCTTGATGAGCTGTGTATTTGTTGGCTGACCAACGACAGGCCCGGTCGTTGTCTTTTCATTGCTCACTAACTTATCCAAAACTGCCAAGGCAGGTGAAGCATCTACAACCATCTCAATTTCATTATTAACCTTAATAGTCGTGAAGTCAAGGAGTCCAGCCTCAGTCAATGTCGTAATACTTTTATTAACCTCAGTTGGTGTCTTTCCAGTTGCTTGCGCTATTTGACTAGAAGCTACTTCTCCAATCTGGGTTGTCGTTTGTAGATAGAGAAACTGCCAAACCAGAAAGTCATCCGCAGATGGGAAAATATCCTTAAAGTGGAAAAATAAAGCATTAGGAAGGACCAGATTGCCTGATCGATACTGTTCAAAAAAACTCATATTTACCTTTCAGAGTAGCTAGACACCCCAAAAGTCTTTATGCGCTCACATAAGTCTTTTGAGAATGTCTACTACAAATAACCGTAGAATGAAAAATCGTCTTCCAACTCTTCTAAACGATAAGGTGTTTCTTGATATACCGCATAGTTAATCCAATTGCTAAAGAAAGCAGATGCCGCAAGATTCCAACGAAGTTTAGGCTCCTGACTTGGATCATCCTCTGGAAAATAGTTTGCTGGTACGTCTGGATTAATCCCTGCATCCAAATCTCTTCGGTATTCTCTTGCCAGAGTATCACGGTCATATTCAAAATGACCGAAACTATATACTTCACGAAGATTCTTACTTGCTAAAATGGATAAACCAACCTCTGGTCCTGACACAACAATGTCTAAATCCGTCTTGTCTTTAATATCCTCGAGCGTAACCTCAGTATAGCGTGAGTGTGGTGACACAAAGCTATCATCAAAGCCATTCATAAGGAAGTTTTCAGGCATGTCAACAGTTTGTTTATAGATTCCAGATAATTTCTCTGACAATGGAACCTTGTCGACTCCATGCTTATAATAAAGACCTGCTTGAGCTCCCCAACACAGATGAAGGGTTGAATAAACATGCTTTTTAGACCAATCAAAAACTTGTGTTAATTCTTGCCAATAATCCACTTCCTCAAATGGCATTTGCTCAACAGGTGCACCTGTTACAATGAGACCATCATAATACTTATGCTTAATTTCATCAAAAGTCTTATAGAAAGTTTCCATATGTTCGGCATGTGTATTTTTTGACTTATGACTAGCCATATAAAGAAACTCGACGTTAATTTGAAGTGGCGTATTAGCCAAAAGACGTAGTAACTGAGTTTCTGTCACTTCTTTAGTTGGCATAAGATTTAGGATTAAGACCTCCATTGGTCGAATATCCTGGCTACTAGCTCTGTTCTCATCCATGATGAAGACATTTTCCGAACGCAATACATCAAGAGCTGGTAACTTATTATCAAGTTTTATAGGCATAACAATATCTCCATCCTTATTTATTCTATCTTCATATTATAAACCGGGGAGGTATTGTTATCAAATATATATTTTCTCTAGTTAGCTATAGCTTTAAACTATATTTAGAGGCCACCTTTGTTTTAAAAGAGTTAAAAAGGCCCTAAGGCCTTTTGTTAATTCATAGATAGATTTATCCTGGGAAGTTCATCAATACTTTAGTATCGTAACCTTCAATAGCTTTACGTCCATTAAGACCATCAAGCTCAATCAAGAAGGCACAGCCAGCAACGACTCCACCTAGGCGCTCAATCATTTCAATTGTAGCTTTAACGGTACCACCAGTTGCCAAAAGGTCATCAACGATAAGTACACGTTGACCTGGTTTGATTGCATCAGCATGCATACAAAGTGTATCGACACCATACTCTTTTTCGTAATCTGCTGAAATCACTTCACGTGGCAATTTACCAGGTTTACGAACTGGAGCAAAGCCAATACCAAGTTCAAAAGCAACTGGACAACCAACGATGAAACCACGCGCTTCAGGACCAACAATCATGTCAATCTTCTTATCAGTCGCATACTGAACGATTTCACGGATAGCATAGCTATAAGCATTTCCATCAGCCATCAAAGGACTAATATCACGGAAAGTAACCCCTTCTTTAGGGTAGTTTTCAATAGATGCAATATAATCTTCTAATTTCATTTGTTCTTCCTATAGGCTTTTCGCCAAAAAAATATTTACATACCATTATAGCATGAATCTTCAGATTTAGAAAATGCTAACCCTCATTTCGAGACGAATCCTTTGGATTCAGACTCCCCTACTTATAAAGCCAGTCATAAATTTCCTGTGGTGTTCCCAAAGCCATAAGTTCTTGGAACTTAACGAGTCGTTTCAGATCTTGGAAAATCTGACTGTCCTCAATCACACGTTTTTCAGCTTCTTTATTGACTGTCATAACACCATTATCAATAGTCACAAAATCCAATTCATCAAAGATTTGAATCATCTTAATCAGGAGAATCTTGTCGATTTTAAGGTAATGACTGAGTTCATCCAGTTTATAGCGGACATCGAATTCTGGGAATTGATAAATGGTTTTATAGAGCCTTGCAAATTGCTCTCTTGTTCCATAACCTGTCAGATAATAGGCTTCCTTAATGCTATTTTTAAAATAGATAGCCTGAAAATCTTTACCTTCAAACCACTCTTTTAATTCTGTCGCTGATTCAGGTAGGGTGTTGAGGACAACCGCAGGCTCTGTGTCTGCTGCTTCTTCTACCGATGGTAGACCTTCAGGCAGTGACATGTTTTTTGATCGAAAATCAAATAATTGAACACCATCCACACGCGCATCTTCTAGCATGAGCTGGAGCGTTGTCTGACCATTCCAAACATTAACAGACAAGGTCACTGCCAATTCCAAACCCTGAGCTTGTTGGAATTCTTGAAGAAGATTACCTTTGTTAAAAGCGACAACATCAAAGCTATCCTTGCCTTGCTTAACCTTAAACTTAAGATGGGCTCCGTTTTGTCCCATAGTCCTAGCTTGAGTAACGGTAATATCATGTAGCCAAAAGACTGGCTTTTTATTGTCCATACCAAAAGGTGCTAATTTTTCAAGGCTCTTGATGGTATCCAAGCTAAGCTCACTGAGCTGGAGCTCCTCGTCTAAATTTAACGTATTTTTGGCACTCGTATCAATGTCATTATCGTAGACATAATGACACAAAATCTCTGATAGTCGTCCAAGATTTTCTTCAGGAAGGGTCATCCCCGCCGCTCCAGCATGTCCTCCAAAAGCAGTAAAGATGTCTCGGTGGTCATCAAGGGCATGGAAGATATTGATAGATTCCAAACTACGAGCGGAACCCTTAGCCAAGCCATCTTCAATATTCAAAACCACTACTGTCTGACTGATTTGTTCCATGATACGCCCCGCCACAATACCTAGAACGCCAGGATGCCAGCCTTCCTTGGCCAGAACCTGAACAGGTTTGTCCGGGTCTACCATGGTTATGGCTTCATCAAAGATGTTTTGAACAACTTCCTTACGTTCTTCATTTTTAGCATTGATTTCCAGAGCAATGGCTTGGGCTTCTTCATCGTCAAATCCGGTCAGCAGTTCAATGGCTGGATTTGGATCATCTAAGCGCCCCAAGGCATTGAGTTGAGGGGCCAGTTTAAATCCTACCGTTTCTTCAGAAATCGTTGTTGGGTCTACATCTGAAATACGGAGTAACTCTTGCAGTCCAATACGCTCAGTAGTCTTTAGAATTTCCAGGCCGACCTTGACCATAATACGATTTTCATCCGTTAGGCTAACCATATCGGCAATGGTACCAATGGCTACCAAGTCCAACATCTCAGTAGGAATAGTTTCAAGGAGGGCAGTTGCCAATTTGAAAGCTACACCACAACCTGCCAAATACTTAAAAGGATAATCGGTATCTGGATGCTCTGGATGGACAATGGCATAGGCATCTGGAAGCTGTGCCGGCATACTGTGATGGTCTGTAACGATAACGTCCACACCTTGCTCTTGCGCATAAGCGATAGCCTCATTACCCGCTACTCCATTATCCACTGTAACAATGAGTGAAATGCCTTCCTGTTCAATGAAGTACTTGTAGACACTTTCGTTTGGCCCATAACCATCTGTAAACCGGTTAGGCAAATAGACTCTAGCTTCAGCCCCCATCATTTCAAGGGCTTCCTTGACAATCGATGCTGACGTCATTCCATCCGCATCATAGTCTCCATAGACTAAGATTTGCTCATAATTTTCAATGGCCTGACGAATTCTAGCCACTGCCTTATCCATATCATGAAGAAGATAAGGATCATGAAGGTGTGATAAATCAGCCTTTAGAAAGTCTTCAAGAGTATCTTCTGTCGTAATGCCACGTTCATAGGCAATCTTGGCTGCTGTTTCTGCCAACCCACGTTCTTTGGCAAGTTTAAAAAAGCCAGCATCTGGCTCTTTTGTGTTTATTTTCCAATCATACGTTGATGTAATCATGTTACTTATATTTTCTCCCTGTCATCTAGTCTATCTATTATAACATGAATAAATTTATCATAGTGGATAAAAGCCTAAGTTTCCTAAAAAGAGAATGGAAAACATCGAAAGGTGTTTAGACTCGTGATACATTTCCAATCAAGACCTGCTTTTCTAGACAAAATAATAGTCTGGATATTGCTCCCTTTTTGACTTGTGTTTTCTCAGATATTCCCTTCTCCTCTTTACGATATCTAACTCTATTCTACTATCATTTTCAAGTAATATTAGAAAAACAAGAAAAAGATTCCCTATTTGGAAATCCTCTACATCAATATTTATAAATCATACCTGTACAAGCTTGCTCTGAAAGTTCGACAAATCCCAAGGATTGGTAAAAGGCTAAATTTTTCTCGCTACGATCAGTGGCAAGGAGCCGTTGATAGACA
Organism: Streptococcus sp. 21.1; assembly: GCF_016648635.1. NCBI lineage: Bacteria > Bacillati > Bacillota > Bacilli > Lactobacillales > Streptococcaceae > Streptococcus > Streptococcus sp. 21.1. The sequence continues at coordinate 28,847 of NZ_JACLQL010000005.1, forward strand.
TTGGGGAAAGTCGCTAAAGCCTCTTCTAAGAGTTTCGTGCCAATGCCTTGGCGCTGGTGATCTGGTCGCACCAAGAGGTCCTGTACAAAAATGACAGAATGGCCATCTCCTACTAAGCGAATGTAGGCTACTAACTCTTCCTTATCATAGACTGCCAACTGCCAGAGACTGGCTTTGACAGCTTCTTCTAGCATGGTTGGATTGTTAGTATAATTGGTCCAGCCGACTGAACTGTACAGTGCGAGTAGGTCTGTCATCGCTGGAATCTCTTTTTTATAATTTAACATCTTAACTCCTTTCCAAACTTCCGACTAGTTGCTAATAGGGGTTGTCCTGAGCCCGTAAACCTACCATTTCCTCATTGGGTTTCACAGCTAGGACTCTATTTTCTTACGCTAGGTGGTTGGACACAGGGCCAAAGCCACTGCCAAAATCAAGAACTCACTTACCCTTGATGTCCTGTAATTGGTCAAAAAGAATATCATAATAGATTTGACCTCAGGGTTGCTTGAGATTCTCTAAATACGCTTGGATATTTGCGGCCATCTAGTATCCTCCTATTTGTAGTTAAACACATTGGTAGCTAGTTTGTCCGAGATTCGTGGAAATAGCGTGTAGCCTTTGTGGGCAACTGATAAGAGTCGTGGTAGATTAACTTCACGTTTATTTTTGCCCAGAATACGGACAATCTTTTTAGACACGTATTTAGGACTGAGGACAAACTTTTTAACACTCTCAAGATAGGCTCCAGAGGGATCAGCTTGATCAAAGAAACCTGTCTCAATTGGACCAGGATTGACTGTTGTCACATAGACTCCCTTATCAGCCAACTCTAAACGCAGGGCATCTGAAAAGCCAATTACCGCAAACTTTGTCGCTGCATAAACACTTGAATTGGCTGTCGCAATTTTCCCCGCCATACTGGCGATGTTGATGATATGACCATGGCCTTGCTCCACCATTTTCTCAGCCATCAAACGTGAAAAGGTCATCGTCGCAAAGGTATTGATATCAAACATGTCACGGACTTCTTGGCTAGTGTAGTTATCATAAGACTTGAATTCACCGTAACCAGCATTATTGATAAAGACATCAATACGTCCAAATCGTTGATAGAGATAATCGACCATCTCTTTAATGGCCTTGTCGTCTCTAAGATCAATGGCAAGGCAAGTTTTATTTTCCACATGGCGATAACATTTCTCAAGTTTGGCCTTGTCTCGTCCTAAGAGGATAATACCATCACTGGGTGAGAGCTGCTTGACAATTTCTTGAGCAAGGCCTCCTGAGGCACCAGTAATAGCAATAATACGTTGTTTAGCCATTAAATCTCTACCTCTTCCAAGTCACGAACGATGTGGGTGTTTTCGAAAATTGTTTTAGCATCTGCTGCCATCTTACCGATATCACGCCCCAAGAAACGTGCTGATAGGTGATTTAGAAGAAGGCGTTTAGCTGACGCATCTTTAGCGACCTGTGCTGCTTGCATATTGGTTGAATGCCCATGGCTCTTGGCAATTTTTTCATCACCCTTACCATAAGTAGCCTCGTGAACTAAGACATCTGCCCCCAATCCAAGACGAACACTGGCATTTGTCTTACGGGTGTCACCTAAGATAGTGATAACTTTACCTTTCTTAGGCGCGGAAATGAAGTCCTTGGCAATGATTTTCGTTCCATCTTCAAGAACCACATCTTGACCATTCTTAATTTGACCAAAAAGTGGTCCAAATGGCACACCTGCTGCTTTAAGAGCCTCAGCATCCAAAGTTCCTTCAAGATCCTTTTGAACCACACGGTAACCAACACAAAAAATGGTGTGATCCAACTTATCTGCATAAACCGCAAACTTGTCATTTTCCATAACCAAGCCTAGCTTATGCTCATCAATTTCCTTAAAATGCACATGATAAGGTAAACGTGTCCCCGAGGTACGAAGGCTAGTCATGACGTATTGCTTAATACCAACTGGACCATAAACTTCAAGGTCAGTTTGTTCTTCACTAGATTGGAAAGAACGACTAGCCAAGAAACCAGGTAGACCGAAGATATGGTCCCCGTGCATATGTGTGATAAAGATTTTTTTAACTTTACGAGGTTTGATTGTTGTTTCTAAAATCTGACGTTGGGTTCCTTCCCCACAGTCAAACATCCAGACTTCGTTGATTTCATCGAGTAGCTTCAAAACTAGACTCGATACATTACGAGCCTTGGATGGCTGTCCGGCGCCCGTCCCTAAAAATTGTAATTCCATGACTTTCTATACTTTCTATCTATCGTTTTTCTTATTTCTGGACAATATAAGCCAGGCATTCACGCTGAGCAAAGTCATAATAAACGGTTTGCCCTTTATATTGAGACAAAAGCTCCACTAATTCATCTTGATTAAAGCTAGCCAACTTAATGACATTTCCCTTCAGTTTAGTTACACGACTTAGTAACTGAGTCTCTGGTGTCAACTCTTCCAACACTTCTTCATCAAAGTAAACCTTGGCCATCTTAATTTGAGTGCCTTCAAGATAAACCTTATACTGCGGAAAAACTTGAGCAAGCTCAAACAAAATACTAGCCGTTGGAACCTCTAAATGCTCGGCAAAGACTAAGGCCACCTCATCAGCATTTTCATAGCAAAATCCATAAGATTTTCCTGACAGATTGAGACGAATAAAAGGCTTGTGCTCATCAAAAGATGGTTCAGGGTTAAAGAGGTTCAACTCCTTTGAAAGGTCCAAATAGTAATCCGTCGCTGCTTCAGGAGATTGTTTTTGGTAAATCTCTGCAAAATAAGCATTAATCACGCTTGGTGGTGGCGTAATGAAAGCCAATTTTTGACTGTCCGAAAGGTCTGACAAGGTATTTTCCAAATAGACCTTATCTAAACTTGTAAAACCACCATATTTTAAAGCTAAATCCATATAATCAGTCATAAAATTCTTCCAATTTCCATTTATTTTTCGGTGAAATATAACCTGTAATTTCTTCCACTTCTGTCTCAAAAGTGTAGCTATCTAGCAAGGCTAATTGACTCAACTGATAAAGTTTATAAGCTTGATCCTGATAGACCTTAATACTAAAGGGTTCAAAAATCTGTTGAATTTCATCAATCAAGAGTCTTCTGAGTGCCTCACGACTTCCCTTGTCACGTGCTGAGAGACGAACATTTGGAAAGACTGTTGCTACTAGGTTATCAGCTACATCCATCTTATTGTAAATTGCTAGGCGAGGAATATCAGTCATGTCTAAGTCTTTGAGAATGTCTAAGACCACCTTTTCATGCTCTTCGTGATTAGGATCACTCGCATCAATAACATGCAAAAGAAGATCCACATTACGACTTTCTTCAAGTGTTGACTTAAAGGCAGCAACCAATTCTGTTGGCAAGTCCTGGATAAAACCAACCGTATCTGTCAAGGTCACTTGAAACTGATCCTTTAAGTAAATTTTCTTAGTCGTTGCATCCAAGGTCGCGAAAAGTTCATTAGCCTCATATTGCTTATCATCCGTCATAAGGTTCATGATTGTTGATTTCCCAGCATTGGTATAACCAATCAAACCAATTTTAAAGGCACTTGAATCAACACGCTTTTCGCGAATGGTTTCTCGGTTCTTCTCAACAACCTTTAACTGGCGTTCAATATCAGCAATCTGGTTACGAATCGAACGACGATTAAGCTCCAACTGACTTTCACCAGGTCCACGGCTACCAATGCCCCCTGCTTGACGGCTGAGCATAATCCCTTGACCAGCTAAACGGGGCAACATGTATTTTAGTTGAGCTAGGTGAACCTGAAGTTTCCCTTCATGGCTTCTAGCTCTCATGGCAAAGATATCCAAAATTAATTGCATACGATCAATAACTTTTACGCCAAATGCAGCTTCAAGATTGGTATTTTGACGAGGCGTTAAACGGTTATTGACGATGACAGTGCTAATCTCATCCGCATCCACCATGGCCTTGATTTCTTCTAATTTTCCTGAACCCACGAAAGACTTACTATCATAGCGTTCACGTTTTTGGGTATAGCTAGCTACAACCTCTGCCCCTGCAGTTTTGGCAAGACTGGCAAGTTCCTCCATTGACATGTCAAAATGCTCTGTCTCTTGCAATTCAACACCTACTAAAATAGCACGTTCTTGCTGTTTGGCTGTCTCTATCATAGCAAACCCCTTTTCGAAATAGTCGACTTCTATTATACCATAGGCAGGGGCAAAGAAAAGGTCACAGACCTTAATTTTTTTCAAAGAAAAACAAGTTGGATTAACCAACTTGCTTCTTCTTAATGTTTACGTGTCGGTTTCTTTTTTGAACCCTTACGACGCTTGCCTTGATGAATGCTTGGCGTATTTTGAGAAATGGTTTGACGCATTTTCTCAGTGGCCTTATCAACCTTATCTTTAGCCTTGCCCAATTCTTGAGTGGCCTTAGTAACACTCTTCGAAGACTTGTTCTTCTTAGACTTACTCTTAGAAACAGGTTTCACTTGACTAGTTCCAGACGTACGCATCCGACGAGACATTGCTAAGAGAATTTTATTTTCCTCGTTGAGATTGGTTTGATAAGCCATCGAAAGCACCAAACCAACACCAATCAAGTTAGAGATGAGTGATGATCCCCCTTGGGAAATGAAAGGTAAAGGAATACCTGTCAAAGGAAGAATTCCCACTGTTGCCCCAATATTTTCAAAAATATGGAAGACAATCATCATGATAAAACCTGTCGAAATAAAGGTATAGAAACGATTGTTAGACCTGAATGTCACCCGCAACATGCGATAAATAAGGAAGAGATAGGTTAGAAGAACCAATCCACCACCTACCAAACCAAAGTCTTCCGCAATAACTGTGAAAATCATGTCACTCTCACGAACCGGTACGTTCAACTCCAGATGATTAAAGCCTTTACCATAGATTCCTCCAGTACCAATCGAAATCATCCCCTGTGTCTGTTGAAAGGCGATACCATCTGCATAAGTGAAGGGATCCAACCAAGCTGAGATACGGTTAATCTGGTAGGTTTGTACCCCCATCTTGAGCATAGCTTCCTTACCCCAATCTGTGGTAAATACCATTACAAACAAGGCTAATCCTGTTGCAAAAGCTAGAACTACCGGCAAGATAATACGCCAGGATATCCCCGAGACCACTACAATACCGGCTAAAATAGCCAGAAAGACTAAGGCAGTCCCCATATCTCCTTGAAGAACCAGTAAACCTAAAACAGGGAGCGTGACTGCAACATATTGGAAGAGCAATAACCAGTCATCCTGAAGGTTGGTCACTTCCTTACCTTGCTTAGCCCAAACACCTATTCTCGATAGGAAAAGAATGTAGGATATCTTCATAAATTCTGATGGTTGAAAAAGGGTGACTGATCCAATGCTTACCCAGTTTTTCGCTCCCGTCGAGGCTACCAAAGCAGGAGAATAGAAAACGAGAGGTAGAACCATAAGCCCCAGACCGAAAATATAGAGCCAGGGGGTTACCTTCCAAAGAAACTCTGTATTAAATAACATGACAACAAAAGCAAGTACTGAACCTAGAAAAATCCATAGTACTTGCTGAGACATGACTTGCACAAGATTCTTTGGGTAATCAAAATTTGTCGCGATAAATATCGAAACCAGGCCAACCAGTAGCAATATGAGAACTGGCAGGAGAATCGAGTAATCTATCCGACTTTCAATAGTATTTTTTGACTTAGCCATGTGTACTCCAAAATAAAGATTTAGCAAGAGTTATTATACCACTTTTTTGGCCAGACAAATGACCTGAATGTATAAAAGTTAGACAATTTTTTACGAAAAAAGCCACCACAAAAGTGATTGACTTCTTTCATTCATTAATCTTAATTTGACACGTAGCCTTTTCCTTGAGCATTGAAGTATACCCATTGCCCTGAAGGAATTTTAACCCAACGATTAATAGCCTTTTCCCCTGTATGAACATCATAGTAAGAGATTGAGCCATCAGGATTCGCAGCTGTTGCACCTTTCACTTGCTTACCAGTTTGGTCAAAGTAAAGGTTTTGGCCGTTGATCGTCTGTTCGCCAACAACAAGTTCACCTTTGGCATCAGCATAATACCAGTTGTTGTCTCCAGTAGTGAAGAAGGTTGATACTAACTTATTACCAGTAGCTCCATGGTAGTATGAACGGCTGCCATTCGCATTTGTTGCAAAGTCACCTTTAACCTGTTTACCATCAGTAGCAAAGAAGAGTTTTTGACCGTTAATCACTTGAGCTCCTGTAACGACATTTCCCTTATCATCAGCATAATACCATCTATCATGACCGGTAGTGAAGAAGGTTGATACCAATTTATCACCAGTATTCCAATGGTAGAATGAACGACTACCGTCAGTGTTCATTACGAAGCCACCCTTAACTTGACGACCATTTGCATCAAAGTAGAGATGTTGACCATTGATAATCTGAGCACCTGTGACATTACGTCCATGTGAATCTGCATAGAACCAGTTGTTGTCCCCTGTAGTATAGAAGCCTGGTGTATGTGCCTTAGTCACAACACCCTTAGCATCGATATTAAAGGTTTGACCATTAACTACTAGTGATGTATCCACAAGTTTCACACCTGTAATGGCATCGTAGTATGAAGTCGTTCCATCAGGATTGTTCACGAACTCACCTTTAACTTGTTTACCTGACTCATCAAAGTAGAGCTCGTCACCATTGATGGTTTGCGCACCACGAAGAACATCACCTTCGTTATTTGCATAGTATGTAGCATCACCAACTTGGAAGAAGCGGTTCTTAACTTGAACACCTTTTTCATTGAAGTAAAGGTTTTGTTTGCCTACCTTAGTAAATCCAGTGGCAACATAGCCCTTATCATTAGCGTAGTACCAGTTACCATCTTGTTCAAAGAAGCCTGAGTACTTACGTTCACCTGAATCGCCACAGAAGAACATCAAATGTCCATCTTTTGTAGGAATGAAGATACCTTTAGCTTGGTAACCATTGTCATAGAAGTATTTTTCCTTACCTTCTACTTCAGTCAAACCAGTAGCCATGATGCCACCCTTGAAGAAGTATTGGTAGATTTTCTCTTCCTTACCACTGTCATCTTTAACGGTAACTTCTTTCCAACCAGTTTGAGTCGTCAATTTACCTGACTTACCATAAACCAATGATTGACCTTTGGCATTTTTAATAACACCATCAGTAAACATAACACCATTTGGCAAGAAGAAATAGTTTGAACCGTCGATAGCTTGTTCACCAGTTACAAGGTAACCCTTATCGTTAAAGTAGTACTGTTTGCCATTATATGTCACAAATTGACTCTTAGCTTGAGTACCAGATGTTGTGTAATAAGTTACCCCTGTACCATCATAAGCAAATCCAGTTTTAGCTTTTGTATCACCAGTCAAGGCTGCTGGAAGGAAGGTACCTTTATCGTTAACGGTGAAGTACAATTTACCATCGCTGAGAACGTAGTCAGAACCATGTTTTTGGATATTTGTACCGTTAAAGTACTTAGCTTCCCATTGTTTAATCTTCACAGATGGATCAATTGTCTTACCTGACGCTTCCATAACTTCTTTGAAGATTTCTGGATAAAGTTTTTGAAGTTTGTCGAGGAAGGCACCACCATACTGTGCTTGGAAATCATTTCCTGATGACTTAGTATTTGTCACATAGAGTTTATTAACCAAGCTAGTATCATCAAGCACCTTACCATGTGTATCTGTACGAGTAGCTGTCACTACTTCTTTACCTGGGAGAGTATACAATTGGTCTGGAACCCAGTCAGCAATGACTTGAATACCTTGTTTGTGAAGAGCCTTGAGGGCATCACGAAGGTCTTCTTTTGAACCGTATTTATTGTTTTTGCTCATGGCAAAGTCATAACGGTCTGTGAAGGCATAACCATTTTCAATAATAGAATCAAGGAAAGTGCCATCTTTAGATGAGACATATTGAGGTGCAATTTCAAATGACGTAATGCCCCATGACTTGAAGAGGTCTGCATTAGCTGCAATCAATTTATTAGTATATTGACTGTCTTCTTTAACAAAGTCTTGGAAGTTTGAGAAACCTTCGTAAATCACTTGTGCTTCAAGGGCTGCAGAAGAGCTATAAACCTTATCCCCTTCTTTGTAGGCTTTTGTTGATGGTTTAGCAAGAACGTTTTGATCGTCAGTCGCACCTACTGGTACCCAAACTGAAAGGTAACCACTCATATCAACAGTCTTAAAGCCTTTGATTTCATCAGCTGTGAAGACAAGATTTCCTTGTGCATCTGTATATTTAACAATCTTAGTATCTGAATCATTCAATGATGACACGATACCTTTATCCGTACCAAGCAAGAGTGGACGGTAGGCTTGGTTCTTGTGGGCTGCACCCATATTTACAGTAATCGTTTCACCATCTGCTAATTTCAAATCTGGGTTATTAGCAATAAGGGTCAACATACCAGAATTGCGGCCGTATTTTCCACCTTCTGTATCTGTCTTAGACATCAAATCTTGACCGTAACGGACAGAGACAAGAACTTCTTTGTTGTCTTTAGCAGATGACACGCCATCACCAGCAAGGTTATGGATATAAGATGTTTGTCCACCGGCTACATATTTAGAACGAGCTTTAAGAAGTGTCGTGATTTGGTCAAAGTATGGTGATTTCTTAGCCATGTATTGACCGTTATCAGTATACAAGTCTCCGTAATATACACGAGTTGCTGCACCCATTGTTTGAAGCATCAAAGCATAGGCAGCAGGGATATTTGAGTGTGTATATTCCTTATCAACTTTCAACATATCCGCATTATAAATGTCGAAAGCCTGTTTCAATTGGTCTAATGTGAATGTGAAACCATCTGTTGTAGGATCAATTTTCTTACTGATAATGTCTGCGATAACCGTTTGAACTTCTGAGTCGTGTGCACGAACAAAGAGGTAGGTTGCAAAACCAAGTTGATCATATGAGGTAACTTCCGCACGGTTTGAAAGACCAAAATAACCACCGTTAATAAGGTCCTTCATTGATGCATTACGTGCACCTGTACCCTTATTCGTTACCGGACGAGTCAATCCATGAACAATAGACAAACGGAGACCATTATCCATAGAAAGGGCAGCTGTATTGTGTTCGTCAACATAATATGGGTCATTTTGAGACCAAGCTTCAAGAATTGAGATATTAGCAAGGGCACGTGCTTCAGACTCGTTTACCTTGTAGGCTGCCTTCATGTATGAAGACACCAATTGAAGCATATCGATGCTGACATTGTCCACTGCATCAACACGGATACCATCAAAGTGAGCATCTTTGTCCTTGTCACCAAAGACGATTTGTCCCCAGTTCATGAAGTAATACAATTGGTTAAGCATTTCAGCTTGCACAATTGGGTTTGAGTTGTCGATATCGCTTGATAGCAAGAACTCATAACCAGCATCACTACCACTCTTGATCTTGTCTTTTGCCAAACGGCTTGTCGCTGTTTGATCAAGTTTACGGTAGTCTGAGTTAGCCCACTTCGTTAAATCACTATTAACAAAGAGGAGAGCTCCTTTTTGGAAGTGTTCTTTACCTGGAGATTCAGAGTTAATATTCCATTTATCTTGGTCTTTAACAAAGGCCTCGATTGACTGACGCAACCAGTCTGTTGACTTATTAGCAGCAATCTTAACTTCAATCTTACGTTGGATGATTTGAGCAGCGGCATTCAAACTAGCTTGAGAATTTTCAATCGTAAAGACATCTTTTGTTTCTTCACCGTTGCTAAGAGCCTTAGTCATGTAGTTCAAGTAAGCTACTTGAGTATCCTTATCAGGCCACCAAGACATCAAAAGTGGACGGAAATCTTTTTCAGTTGACGCTTTCCAAGTTGTACCAGCTTCAAGGATTTCTTTTGGACGGTACCAACTATCTGCTGTCAAATAACCATCAACAAGTTCAAAGCTTGCTTTTGTTGAATCATAGGCAGCATTATTTTTTGTAAAATCAGTAACAAGATTTGTTGTTTCTTGTGTGAATGAATAAGTTGATGTGCTTGAAAGGGCACCATTTTCATCAAAATAAAGGACCTGACCATTTACAGTAATGGCAAAGTTTTTCTTGTGTGATCCATCTTCTAGAAGATAGTAATATTTACCATCTTTTTCCTTTTTAATATTATCAAGTGAGACTGCAGCCTTAATCTCAGCTTCAGAAAGCTCTTTAGACTTCTCAGCCGTTGGAGCAGCTACTCCAGCATTTGCAGCTACTTCCGATGTTGTAGCAGTTTCTGGTTTAGCAGCAACTTCTGGCTTAGCAGTCGTTTCAGGTTTGGCTTCAACCTCTACTGCTGCAGCTCTATCACTAGTTGTTCCTGAATTTGGTTGAACAGTCGTTTCAGCTGGTTTGTCAGCAGTAACTGCTGCTCGCTCTGTTGTTGTGGCATTTGAAGTATTTCCTACCTCAGTTGTTGTGCCTACCTCTTTTTCAACCACAGGATTTGTATTTTCCCCGACTGTAGTTGTTGAAGGTGATCCATTAGTATTATTTATTTCTTCTGCAGAGGTGAGTGAAGATGTGGCAACACTACCACCTACAATGGTAGCCAAAGCTGCTGAAGCGACAGCCAAAGTAACCCACTGCTTCTTCACTTTATGCAGTTTATAGCGTACTTTATTTTCCATATTCAATTTTTCCCCAATATATTTTTTGTCTTAAAATCTACACCTTAAAGACTTACTTATTATATCATTTTTCACTATCAAAAAAACTTAATACAACTTATTTTAATGACTTTTTTACCATCTTAATATTAAATTAAAAATCCGTCATGTAAGCGACTTGAAAGGGTATTTTTCAAAAAGAACCTTTTCCTAGAAAATATAAAAAAGAGAACCGAAGTTCTCCTTTTTAAATCAATTAGTTTAGCACTCTAGGTGGGTAAGCAAGACCATTCTTATCAAAGTAAACGTAAACTCCTGGTTGAATTTCTACCCATGTGCTAACAGCTCTCTTACCACTATCACCATAGTAATAGCTGATTCGACCATTGCCAGCACTTACTGTTTGCCCTTTTACTTGTTTACCATCTTTAGCAAAGTAATAAGTATCGTCACCAATTTTAACTTCACCAGTCACTGACTTACCATTAGCACCGATATAGTACCAATTGTTGTCTCCTGTTGTGAAGAACTCATTAGTCAAGCGTTCACCTGTTGCAGCATCATACTTGCTATAAGTACCATCTGCATTCTTAACAATACCACCCTTAACTTGGCTTCCGTCTGCATTAAAGTAGAGGTGTTGTCCATTGATAACTTGAGCACCTGTAACAGTATTACCATTAGCGCCTGCATAGTACCAAACATTGCCATCAGTTGTGAAGAATTCGTTAGTCACTAGCTCTCCAGAACCTTCTTTGTACTTACTATAAGTACCATCTGCATTCTTAACAACGCCACCTTTAACTTGACTTCCATCTTCATTAAAGTAAAGTTTTTGACCATTGATAACTTGAGCACCTGTAGCGGCAACACCATTTTCATCGAAGTGGTACCATTTACCATCGATGTTCCTCCAAGTGTTCTTGATAGCATTACCAGTATGAGCTTCGAAGTAATAAGTCTTACCTTTATAGGTTGCTAACTTATCTTTAGTTTGGAAACCATCTTCACCAAAGTATTGTGTGGAACCATCGATAACAGTAAGACCTTTAGCCATGACACCTTCATTAGTGAAGTAACGGAATTTCACAACCTTAGATTCATTACCATCTTTATCAGTTTCAGTTACATCAAATTTAGTGTAACCACCCTTGTACATTTGACCTTTATAGTTATAAAGGTAAGTATTACCGTTAGCATCAACATAGAAGGCATTGCTCAACATGATACCATTTGGCAAGAAACGATAAACATCTTTACCATTTGGTGAGTATTCACCATTTGTAACCATGTGACCACGTGCATCAAAGTAATAGGTATTTCCATTGAAAGTAACAAAGGCAGATTTAGCTTGATTACCACTTGTACCGAAGTAAGTGATTCCCTTACCATCATTTGAGAACCCAGTAACAGCCTTTTCATTTCCTGTCAATTGAAGAGGAATGAAGTTACCTTCTTTAGTGACAGTGAAATATTTACCAGTTGCTTCATCGCTAAGTACATAGCCAACACCGCGGTCAAGAACGTTTGTTCCGTTGAAGTATTTAGCCTTCCATTGTTTCAATTTAACAGAATCATCAATTGGTTTACCAGTTGAGATCATGTTTTCCGTGAACATTTTAGGGTACTTAGCTTTAAGTTCAGCTAAGAATTCGCCACCATATTGAGCTTGGTAATCCCTACCTGATGACTTAGAGTTAGCTACATAAAGTGAGTGATCAATGATAGCATCTGCAATCTTACGTCCTGCACCGTCAGTACGAGTCGCTGTTACGACTTCTTTACCTGGCAATTGGTAAATTTGGTCTGGAACCCAGTCAGCGATTGCTTGGATACCCGCTTTGTGAAGGGCTTTAAGAGCATCACGAAGATCTTCTTTAGAACCATATTTATTGTTCTTACTCATGGCAAGATCATAACGATCTGCAAAGGCATAACCATTTTGGATAACTGAGTCAAGGAAGGTACCGTCATCGGCAGATACAAATTGAGGTGCCATTTCAAATGATGTTACGCCCCATGACTTGAACAAATCAACATTTTCAGCAATCTTACGGTTAGTATAAACTGAAGGATCTGAACCATCTGGGATAGTTTGGAAGTTAGAGAATCCTTCGTAGATCAATTGTGAATCATAAGCTTCAGTCGCTTTAAGAGTCAACTCTCCTTCTTTTTTAGCTTCTGTTGAAGGCGCTACTCGGATATCTTGATCATCTGAAGCTCCAACTGGAACCCAAACTGCTACGAAACCAGACATATCAAATGTTTCATAACCCTTAATGTCATTAGCACCGAAAGTCAAGACACCGTTGCTGTCTGTTTCTTTCACATAACCTGCTGCGATTGCATCTGCATCAGATGTAAAGTTCTTGATACCATCAGCTGTACCAACAATCAAAGCACGGTATTTTTGGTTGGCATGGATTTTACCCATTTCAACATTAAGTTTAGCTGATTGATCCAAAGTCAATTTTGGATTGTTAGCTACAAGTGTTACCTGACCAGAGGTACGGCTGTATTTAGAACCTTCTGTATCGTCAGCTGTCATGATGTCTTTACCATAACGTACTGAAGTGTAGACTTCACTTGTGCGGTAAAGTTCAACATCTGAATTGTCCATCTTACCATCAGTTGGCAACCAGTAAGAACGTTGCGCTTGTCCACCAGATACATACTTGATACGGTTCTTCATCAAGTTAACGATGGTGTCGTGATATGGTGATTTAGTTTCCATATAGTGACCGTCATCTGTATAAAGGTCTCCATAGTAGACACGAGTGATCGTTTCCATGTTCTGCAACATTACAGCATAAGCTGCAGGGATGTTATTCAAGGTATATTTCTTATTGCTGCTGAGCATGTCTTTGTTGTAAATTTCAAATGCTTGCTTCATTTCAGAATCAGAGATAGTGAAACCATCTGATTTTTTATTGATTTCTTTCTTAATGATTTCAGCAATAATATCTTGAACGTTGTTATCATGGGCACGGATAAAGACGTAGTTTCCTGACGCGTCTCCGTATTTCTCATTGTATTTACCAATTGTAGACTGTTTAGCTGTACCGTCTTCGTTGTAGGCAGTGCTTCCATCTTTGTTAATCCAGTCAGTCTTAAAATCGCGTTGAGTCGTATTGAAAGTATTGTTATACAAAGGACTTACAGCTGGTGTACGATCCTTAATTGGTTTAGCCAATGAGAAAAGGAGGGCCAAACGTTGTTTATTTTCCATGGCAAGCGCAGCACCATCAGTCTTGTCATTGTAATGGTTGTCGTTAAGACTCCACGCTTCAAGAACTGAGATATGAGCAAGAGCTTGCGCCTCAGATTTATTTACACCATAGTACTCACGGAAATAGTTTGTGTAGAGTTGAAGCATGTCAGCATTGACATTATCTACCGCATCGACACGGATACCATCGAAGTTAGCATCCTTGTCACCCATAACAATTGAACCCCAGTTCATAAGGTAGTGAATTTGGTTCAATTGTTCCGCTTGAACAACTGGGTTAGATAAGTCTACGTCATTAGCAAGCAAGAAGTCGAAGCCACCCATGTGGTTTGGGTCAGACTGCTCATCAAGAACTGACTTATTAATCGTACCAGTCTGGTTAGTAGCCGTACGGTTCAAAAGACGATAGTTAGAATTTGCCCATGGTGTACGTGAGTCATTCACATAAAGAAGGGCTCCACCTTGAAGGTGATCCTCTCCTCCACCTTTTGAATAGTTTTCAGTTTCTTTGTTCCACTGTGGTTGTGTCTTAACAAAGGCAGAGATAGTTTCACGCAACCATTGTGTTGATTTTTCAGCCTGAATCTTTTGTTCAATCTTAACTTGGATATCCTTAGCAGCACGATTTAAGTCTGCTTGCTTATCTGTGCTTGTGTACTTAGCCTCCAAGTTGAAGACTTTAGACATGTAGTTCAAGTAATTAACTTGCGTATCTACATTTGGCCACCAAGCCATCAAAAGTGGACGGAAATCTTCTGCAGTTGATGCTTGCCAAGTCACACCATCTTTGATGATAGAAACTGGACGGTACCAGCTATCAGCAGTCAAATAACCATTAATCAATTCAAAACTTGCTTCAGATGAATCGTAGGCACGGTTATTGATTGAGAAACCATCAACAATATTTGTTGTTCCAGGTGTGAAAGAGTGTGTTGATGAACTTGTAAGGGCGCCATCTTTGCCGAAGTAAAGCAATTGACCATTTACAGTAATGGCAAAGTTTTCTTTGTGTGAACCATCTTCATTAACATAGTAATATTTACCATCAGTGTATTTGATGTTTTTCAAAGAAAGTGCTGCTTCCACTTCTGAATCTTTCAAAGCAGCTTGAGGAGCTTTAACTTCTGTGTTTACAACTTCAGCCTTCACTGTTGCTGGTTGTTCTTCTGCTTTTTCAGTTGTAACAGCTGGTGCATCTGTTGTCACAACTGCTTCTTTATTTGGAACAGCTGCCACCGCTACATCAGAAGTTGTTGCTGTTGTAGCTGCTTCAGCTGTTGCTTGTGTGTTCGTTGTAGTTGCTGTTTCGACGGCATTTGTTTCTTTAGCAGGCGTTAAAACATCTGCTTCTTTTGTATTTGTACGTTTATCGACTTCTTTGGTTGCTTCTGTAGAAGTAACTAAATCGGCTGTTGTATCTAAATTTGGTTGAGTTACTATCTTATCTTGAGTTTCATCCGCTGAAACTGAAGATGTTGTTGCAGACAATCCTCCTACGACAGTAGCAAGTGCTGCAGAGGCAACTGCAATTGTGACCCATTGCTTCTTAACTTTATGAAGCTTATAGTGTACCTTATTTTCCATTATAATTTTCCCCGTGATTTTATTTGTCAAAATCAGACTGAAATCTATCCGATTTCAAACAATTACATTATATCATTATTTTCTAACTATTTCTCGAATTAATTGTTTTTTTTATAAATTATATGTAACATAACAGCAACATTAGAAAAGTTTTGTAACACACCTATTTCATAGGCTTTCAATTCTCATTTTCATATCATTTGATAAGTAAAACTATTTTCTATAAAAACCACTAAAACCCTTGATACAATGGCTTTTACAACGATTCTGACTCAAAATTGATATTTGTCAGATTTTTTTCTTTAAGGAGCAAAAAAAGGCAAAATTTCTTTAAACGATTCTCGTTTTCAAGAAATTTCACCTATAAATTCATGTCAAATCATATCGTTTTTCACTTAATCTCTCAGATTAAGATTAGATTGATTGATTATTTATCAAAATCAGCATAACCATTTTCATCGAAGAAGACAGTCTTACCGTCTTGGAAAGTGATCCATGTGTTTGTCACACGTTCTCCAAGAACTGATTCGTAGTATTCCACTCCTTTTGGTGTGCTGATTGGGCTACCTTTAACTTGACGTCCCAAATGATCAAAGTAATACTCTTTACCATCGATATTTTGGCGTCCTGTTACAGCCTTACCATCTTTGAAGTAGTACCAAACATTGTTACCAGTTGTCAAGAAACGGTTATTGAGACGCTCCCCTGAATCTTTATCATAGTAAGAAAGTGAACCATCAGCATTCTTAACAAAGTCACCTTTAACTTGGCTACCATCTTCTTTGAAGTAATAGTTTTTACCGCCAATGCTATAGGCACCTGTCACGATTTCACCATTATCTTTGGCATAGTACCATGTCTTACCACCATCAAGAGTGAAGAAATCAGATTTGACTTGGCTTCCATCAGCATTGAAGTAATAGTTAAGGTGGTCAATTGTTTGACGACCTGTGGCGAGGTTACCATCCTTATCAGCATGGTACCATTTGCCGTTTACTTCGAAGAACTTGTCTTTAACCTTGTAACCATTATCTACAGTGTAGTAGCTAATCTTGCCATTTTCAGTAACAAATTCACCTTTAACTTGGGCACCATTTGCACGGAAGTAGTATTCGTGACCATCCAAAGTAAGAGCACCTGTCACATTTTTACCAGCTGCATCACGGTAGAACCATGTTGAGCCATCTGTTGTGTAGAATTCACCCTTCTTAGCTTGTGCATAGCCTTGATCATTGAATTCATACCAGATACCATCGATTTCAGCCCAACGATTTGTGTAGGCATTACCTGAATTTTTATCGAAGAAGTAGAGTTTTCCGTCTGGAGTAACATACTTAGTACCTTTAGCTTGGAAGCCATTTTCATCAAAGTATTGCAATCCTCCACCAGCATGAGTCAAGCCAACAGCCATTTCTCCAGTTGGTGAGAAATAACGGAATTTAGCTTCTGTTTCTGAAGTACCTTCTTTCGGTACATCGAATACAAAGTAACCATCTTTGTACTGCTCACCAAAGCTACCAAAGTAATAATATTTACCATCCTGTTGATAAATAGAATCACGAAGCTGGATACCGTTTGGCAAGAAGAAATAAGTCTTACCATCGATATCTTGACGACCAGTTAACATATAACCTTCTTTATCGAAGTAATAGTAATTTCCAGCATATTTAATGAAAGCATTCTTAGCTTGGAAACCACTATTATCAAAGTAGGCCATACCCTTACCATCATAGTAGAAACCTGTCTTACCACCTTGATCTGTCAAAGGTTTTGGCAAGAAGATGCCATTCTCAGTAACTTGATAGTAGCGACCAGTAGCATCGTTACTGAGAACATAACGACTACCACGACCAAGGATATTAGTACCATTCATGTACTTAGCAGACCATTGCTTGATTTTAACAGATGGATCAATCTTCTTACCAGTTGATATCATCACATCTTCAAACAACTGTGGATATTTCTTTTGGAGCTCATCAAGGAACTCACCACCATATTGAGCTTGGAAGTCCTTACCTGATGATTTAGAATTTGCAACATATAAAGTGTTATTGATATAAGCATTGGCCTTTGGAGTACCATAACTATTAGCACGTGTTGCTGTTACAACTTCTTGTCCTGGCAATTGGTAAAGTTGATCTGGAACCCAGTCAGCAATTGCTTGAATACCTTGCTTGTGAAGGGCTTTAAGTGCATCACGAAGATCTTCTTTAGAACCGTATTTGTTATTCTTGCTCATGGCAAGGTCATATCGGTCAGTAAAGGCATAACCATTTTGGATAACAGAATCAAGGAAGGTACGGTCATCAGCCGATACAAATTGAGGAGCCATCTCGAATGATGTGATTCCCCATGACTTGAAGAGTTCTGCATTTTCTGCAATCAATTTATTAGTATATTGGCTATCTTTTTCAACAAAATCTTGGAAGTTTGAGAAACCTTCATAGATAACTTGTGAGTCCAATGCTTCAGTAGCAGAAAATGTCTTGTCAAGTTTCTTATCTGAACCTTTAACACGGATATCTTGGTTATCAGGCGCACCTACTGGTACCCAAACACCAAGATAACCTCTCATATCAACAGTTCGATACCCCTTGATTTCATCTCCACTGAAAGTCAAGTTCCCTTCAGCATCAGTGTATTTAATTTTTCCAGCTGCTGCCGCATCATTTTCGTAAGTGACAATTCCCTTATCAGTACCAAGAAGTAATGGACGGTAGGCTTGGTTAGCATGAAGTTTACCCATGTTAACTTTCAAAGTACCATCACCCAGTGAGAAATCCTGATTATTGGCAATAAGTGTCAACATACCAGAATGTTTACTTGTTTCTGCTACACCCGTAGTTTGGTCAGCAGTCATAATATCTTTACCGTAACGAACAGATGACAAGATTTCTTTTCCATTGAACGTGTCGACTTTCATCGATTGTCCACCTGAAACATATTTCATACGGTTCTTCAAGAGCGTTGTGATAGCATCGTAGTAAGGAGACTTGGTAGCCATATATTGGCCGTTATCCGTATAGAGATCTCCATAATAAACACGAGTTACCTGCTCCATATTTTGAAGAATCAAAGCATAGGCAGCTGGAATATTGTTAATAGTATAACGTTTTTCTGCCTTCTTCATATCTTCATTATAGATTTCAAAGGCACGTTTCAATTCAGCATCAGTCATGGTATAACCATCTGATTTTGGATTGATCTCTTTTTGAACAATATCACGAATGATATCTTGAACAAGGTTATCATGAGCACGTGCAAAGATATAGTTAGCTTGTGTATCTCCATACTTACTATTATTTGTACGGTCTGTCAAACTGCTAGTAATCAAATCTTTCAATGAAGAGCCCGATCCATAAAGTGCACCCATAATTGCATAACGAAGGTTATTATCCATGGCAAGGGCTGCACCATCATGTTTTTGATTATAAGCATTATCATTTAAATCCCAAGCTTCAAGGATAGAAATGTGAGCGAGTGCATTGGCTTCAGATTTATCCACACCAAAGGCTGCTCGGAAGTAGTTTGTATAAACTTGGAGAAGGTCAGCATCGACATTGTCAACTGCATCAACACGGATACCATCAAAGTTAGCATCCTTATCACCCATAACAATTGATCCCCAGTTCACAAGATAGTGAATTTGGTTCAACTGCTCAGCTTGCACAACTGGATTTGAGTTATCAACGTCATTGGCAAGTAGGAATTCATAACCACCCAAGTATCTTCCTGTACCATTTAGAGAACCATCTTGGTTACTTGGTGTACGGTTAAGCAAACGGTAATCAGAATTTGCCCAAGGTGTCTTGTCATTATTGACATAAAGAAGAGCTCCCCCTTGAAGGTGGTCAGCAAGGGTATAGTTTTCAGTTGTAGTATTCCACTGGTCTTGTTCTTTTACAAAAGACTCAATTGCTTGACGAAGCCATTCAGTTGATTTTTTAGCTGAAATTTCTTGTTCAATCTTAATTTGAATTGTCTTAGCAGCTGCATTCAATTCAGATTGACTTTGGCTGGTTGAATAAGTTGCGTTAAGGTTAAAGTGTTTAGAGAAAGTATTGAGGTAGGCAACTTGTGTATCTACATCAGGCCACCATGCCATCAAAAGTGGACGGAAGTCTTTCTCAGTTGATACACGCCATTTTTCACCATTTTCCAAAATAGTGACTGGACGGTACCAGCTATTAGGTGTCAAATAACCATCTACCAACTCAAAGCTTTCTTTCTTAGAATCGTAAGCACGGTTATGTGAAGAGAAAGCATCAACTAGATTAGTTGTACCTGGTGTGAACGAGTGTGTTGATGTGCTTGTCAAAGCACCATCTTTACCAAAGTAAAGCAACTGGCCATTAACTGAAACAGCAAAGTTTGTTTTGTATGAACCATCTTCTTTGACATAATAGTATTTACCATCAACTTGTTTGATGTTGTCCAAAGAGAGTGCTGCTGTTTCTTCTTTTTCAGTAACACCAGATTTTGGTTTTTCAGCTACTGTAAGCGTTGTATCTGTCGCAGTCGCAGTTGCAGCTGGTGCTTCTGTTGTCGCACCATTTGCTACTGCTGCACGATCAGTTGTTGCTGGTGCCACCGTATTAGCACTTGTATCTGCTGCAGTGGTTGCTGCCGCAGGAGTTTCGACCGTTGCAGTATCAGCAGCCTTGTCAGTTGTTGTTGCTGTCGCATCTGTCGTAGCAGTTGCTGCAGGAGCGGCTACTTCATGCGTTTCAACGACAACATCGCTATCAGCTGTCGTAGAGGCAACTGGTTGAGTTGTTTCATCAGCTGAAACCTTTTGATTGGCAACTGTAGCACCACCTACGATAGTGGCAAGTGCTGCCGAAGTGACGGCAATCGTCACCCACTGCTTCTTAACTTTGTGAAGCTTATAATGTACCTTTTTTCCCATTTTCGGTCCTCATTTCATTTTCCTCGTTTGAATAAAAATCTACATAATTCAAACAATTTCATTATAGCATATTTTTTTTAAGCATTTGGAAACTTTATCAGCCCTTTTAACTTTTTAATCATAATGTAAATTGAACAACATTTCGATAAATATTAAAAACTACCGAATGTCGAAAACGGTAGTTTTTTCTATTTTTTAGGAAAATTTTTAGAAGTAATCGAGAGGTGAATAAGCTATCTCTATTCAATCACTTAGCGATTTTCAAGTCAGCTATTAAGCAAAAACGACGTTATGTTGGACCCTGTAGCTGACTAAAAAGAGCAAGGTTTCTGTGACCAATTTTGCCACAACTAGTCCTAAACCAATAGCAACTAGACTACTAAGTAAGAAATAGTTACAAGCCAAGAGGACCAGGACTAACATAAAGTAGCGAACACTTGACCTAAAGAGGGAGCTTGTCGGATTAAAGACCACATTAGCGTTCAGAAAACACTGGCTGGAAGCCGAAATCACACGAGCTAGCACGACCGAAAGGAGGAGATTTTTCGTCAAGGCAAAGAGCACAAATAAGGCTGTTGCATCAATGACTGAGGCCAAGACGGCCGTGCCAGAGAACTTTAAAAAAGGGCTGTAAATACGGATGGAATCACGAATGGGCCGAAAGTGCGAGCTTTTATTCTCCTCCAGATAAACGGTCTCGATAGGGACTTCAGAGATTTGGTGGCCTGACTTTTTGGCTTCAAGCAACATATTAAACTCATACTCAAAACGATTGCCATCCAGATTAAGAAGCCATGGAATCAGGTCGGTTGACATGCCTCGAAGACCCGTCTGAGTATCTGTGACTTTCTGGCCAGTTACTAGACGAAAGAGCCCAGCAGTCACCTTATTTCCAAAGCGGCTACGCGCCGGTACCTTACCAACAAAGGCACGCGCACCCAAGATAAGATGGCTTGGATTTTCCTCGGTTGCCCTAGCTACACGGACAATATCCTTAATCAGATGCTGGCCATCACTGTCAACTGTGACTATAGGTTGAGCTGACAGATGTTGGCTAACCACTTCTTCTTGAATATAAGCGAAAGCAGTCTTGAGAGCAGCTCCCTTTCCTTTATTAATTGGATGAGTTAGGACAGTCGCTCCAATAAAAGCCGTTTCGTCGTAATAGTCGTTATAGCGTGGGCCACTCCCATCATTAACAACAATAATACGGGCTTTAGGGAGTTTTATGGTAATATCTTGAACCACCTGAATCAAGCGTTTGTCTGGTTCATAAGCTGGAATAATAATATACATAGGCACTTCCTTTCTATTTCATCCTATGACTCTTTAGTGACCTCCTCCAAAGCCACCTGGTTGCCCACCACCTTGGGGACCACCATCACCTTGAGGGCCACCGCCACCAGGCATTGAGTTTTCAATCTTAGTTTGTTTTTCACCATTGATAGTAATGTCACCACCGGTATAGGTCGCTGAACCATCGAAGTCAAAGCCAGACTGACCAGTCAAATTGATGGTTCCACCCGATACAATAATATCGCCGTTAGAATCGATTGGGTCTGTATCGCCCTCGCCAACCTCAACATTTAGGGTTCCACCGGTCATCTTGAAGAAAATCTCACTTTGACTGGCATTAGCATTGGCCGCGTTAACACCATCATCCGTTGCATAGACATCGATATTTCCACCATTGATGGTCACAGATTTACCTTGGATACCTTCAGTTGATTTTTCAACCTTGTAAGTACCACTATCAATAATCAGGTCACCTGAGGCATGAATACCGTCGTCACCAGCCTTGATAGTCATGGTATTATCAGACAGATACATGGTCCCTACTGATGTGTCGTCATCATTGTCGACCTTAACGCCATCTTCTTCCGCTTCAATGGTCATGGTTGTTCCTGTGATATTAAGTTCATCATTGACATTGAAGGCATCACCGACTGAAGTAATCTTGTAGGTACCGCCATTCATATGAAGACTGTCATTTGCTTTAATACCATTGTTTTTCTTGGCATCAATGTTTAGAGTACCTGACCCATTAATGGTCAAATCTCCCTTAGAGAAAATCACGGCATCCGCATCTTCATCACTATTAGAACTTGAATCAGAGAGGGTGCTAGTGGTTCCATGTTTAAGCGTTAGGTAGACATGACCAGCACTTGTCGCAGTAATTGGGGCATTGGTGTTGGTCATAGTTGCACCATCTAGAACAATATGGACATCGTCTGAATCACCAGCGTCCACCTTGATTTGCACACCATCAGATTTTCCAGAAATGACGTAAGTCCCAGCTTTGGAGATGGTTACGGTTGAATATGATACCGTTACGCCATCACCTGAAACATCCGCAGATGAGCCTGATAACTTAATCTTAGAGGCAGAACTTTCATCATAAGTTGTGTCTGAATCTTTTGAAGTAAAATAGTTGCTGTTGTTATTAGTCGTTTTCTTACTAGTTGTTGCGGTTACTGCACTTGTTTTTGATGTCGTGCTTGACGTCGTCCCCGTTGCTTGACTGTTTGATTGGATACAAGCTGTCATGACTGTTAGGGCTGTCGCACAGGTTACTAAAGTCGTCCATTTTTTTAGTTTTTTTGATTTCATATATTTTTCCTCTCGGGTTCGTTTTGATGATTACAGTTTACGGGACTTAGCTAAAACATTTCTGAAGGTTAGCTAAAACTTTTCTTAAGTTAAGATTGGTGAAAGTTTAGCTTAGGAAAACTTTCAGAAAAATCCCATAGACTAGTAGACGAGCAAGTAAGTGCTTTATAGAAATAGTACATTTGCGATCAACTTTTCTATTATAAAAAAGAATTAAAACAATAAGTCGACTGTTTGGGAATAGATGTTCCTGCAACAGATTCCCTATTTTCATAGGAGTTGTTTTACGGCTTTGTATCTTATCTATAAAAGGAGTTTTTTCATGGTTAAACAATTGGAAACACGTTTTAAACGTATTGAAACAAAATATGTGGTCTCAAAGGACAATCTTGAAGACCTGCTCGCTGATCTTAAGGAGTATTTGGTAGAGGATGATTATCCGACATCTACCATTTCAAATATTTACTTTGATACGGATAATTTTGACGTCATCCAAGATGCCTTAGATGGTAATCACCGTCAAGAGAAAATCCGCATGCGTACCTACCTAGCCAATCCCAAAATTGATAGTAAGGTTTTTCTAGAGGTCAAAGCCAAAGATGAGGAGGGAGTCGGCCATAAGTTTCGCCTCGTTTCAACACCGCTTGCCATCACTAACTTGATGACAGAGGGTAAGAATCATAGCCAAATCACCGATCGTCAGCTGTTACAGGATATTCACCACTTACGTCAGCGTTATGATGAAGGTCTCAAACCACGTATGTATATCTACTACGACCGTTTTTCAATGAAAGAAAAAGAGACTATCCAAGGCTATGCCTACAATAAAGTTCGTGTGACCCTAGACCAAAATCTGACTTACCGTGATGAAGACGTCAGTCTCTTCAAGGGAAATCATGGGTTTCCGCTTCTTGATGAAGATACGATTATCATGGAAATCAAGGCACCTGGCAAAAAGCCAGACTGGATTCAAGCTATCTTAGACAAACATGGTTTGGAAGAGCAGAAATTCTCAAAATACAGCTGTGCCTATCATAAGTCTCAAGGTCTAGACTACGGGCCACATCCTGTTCAAGAAAAAGGAGCTACTGCCTATGTCTAATCTCTTCAATTCTATCTTTAATGATGCGACTGCAACTGCCAGTCCTCTTCAACTCATGCTGACCTTACTGGTCAGCCTTGTTTTAGGCTTGGCTCTAACCTGGACTTACAAATACCGGACCCTCTACACCAGAGAATTTGTCATCAGTTTGACCCTACTTCCATGTTTGATGACCCTAGTTATCTTCCTAGTCAATGGTAGTTTGGGGACCTCTATTGCCGTGGCAGGGACCTTTAGTCTCATTCGTTTTCGTTCTGCCACCAGCGGTTCTAGAGAACTAATCGCTGTCTTTATGGCCATGATTATTGGTCTGGCATCTGGGACAGGCTATCTCTTACTGGCTGTCCTCTTTACCATTTTCCTTCTAGCTGTTTGGCTTCTTTTGGAAAATCGTCAAAGTCGTACCGACAACCAACGTCGTAGACTCCTGACCATTAACGTCTCCTACCAAGACTTGATCGATCAAAAAATCACTAAAGCCTTGCTCAATTTCACAAGTGAATGCGACCTGATTTCCCTTAATACCACAGGTGGAGGTGAAATCATGCAACTGGTCTACGAAGTGGACTTAAATCCTCAAGTGGATGACTTCCAATTGACGAATCATCTTATCTCAAGCATTGAAAATTGTGACCTTTCCCTAACCAAAAAAGCTAAAAAGAAAAAGAATTTGTAAGACAAAAAGACATCTCCGACTTATTTCGGAGATGTCTTTGCATGTTTTGAGGTTAGTGTTTTCACTTAGCTGTACCCCCCACTTTTAACGGCCTAGTATGGCAGTCTAGCTTATCGATGAAAATCAAAATACTTTCTAATCATCTTCATCTTGGATAACCTTACCATCTTGTATGTTAAAGGTATAGCCAATATATTCGGAATTGTCATAATAAGCGGAATTTTCTTCATCAGTTGTGAAAAAATAAAATTCGTACTCTCCGTCAGGTAGCTTGCTAGCATCCAGTTTAGTTGCGGCCTCTTCTAAATCTTTCTTACTAGTATTTTCTGTATCGCCTACTTCTATTCTCATAGTAACAAGGTGTTCTTCAATCATTGTTTGGTAGGGAATTTGATAATACCCATAAAAATCACCCTTCCCGTTTTTACGGTTTTCCTCAGCTAAATGCTTTTTACGATTACCAGCCTCTTGATCAATCGTAGTATTATCGCTGAAGGAGAATTCTTCGATATCAAGGCCTAACGATTGCTTTTTAAGTTCCTTAAAGAGTTTCTGCTCTTCTTTTTTTACAGATTTTTGTTGTAAGTAGCTTTCCCAGTAATGACTTGGGGTCACATATTCTTCACCATTAACTGTCCAGTCCAGGTTAAAAGTAATTTGTGAATCTAATGATATGGTTTGATTATCGTAGGTGTCCTCTGAATAGGTATAATCGACATAAATACCATCTGAATCTAGAAACACCTTTTTGATAAGCTTAACTTGGACCTTTCCCTTAAAACCATTATGAGCCAAGATCTTTTGCGTTTTTTCCCTAGCCTTGAAGTAAGAATTTGGCAGTACAACTTTACAACCAACTAAAAGAATAGAACAGAGGAGGAGAATAGCTAAGCAAGAAAGCTTTAAAATATTAGGAGTATTTTTCTTCATAGTACATCCTTCCTTTCCTCAATGATTTGTATAAATAAGCACACCAAATCCTTCAAATAAAACGAGCTTCCTTCACTCCTATCATAGCATTTTAAAGCGCTTTCTCATGGTAGTTAGAGGAACAAAATAATTAAAATTCCTCATAGCAAAAAAGCCTGAAATTAATCATCACTTCAGGCTTTTCATCTTAGTTCAAATCGGTTGAGATAATCCTTAATAATCTGTTACTTCTTTTCGGTCATGGACATTGCTTTGTTTGCCTTGACGTGCTTTAAGAACAGCTTCCACGTCTTCAGGGCTAACTCCTGTTTCAACGAGCATGACTGCTAGGTGATAGAGGACGTCTGCTGTCTCGTTGGCAATTTCTTCTTTATCAGCATTTTTGGCCCCAATCACAACTTCTGTCGCTTCTTCGCCAACCTTTTTAAGAATCTTGTCTAGCCCCTTGTCAAAAAGGTAATTGGTATAAGACCCTTCTTTGGGATTCTTTTTACGATCTAAGGCTTCCTTATAAAGTGTTTCTAACATAGCTCCTCCTATCTGTCTTGTCTGTCATCATATATATCCGTAAAGAAACAGCTGTAGGTTCCTGTATGACAGGCTGCTCCTTCTTGTTTCACGGCGATAAGCAGGGTGTCCTGATCACAATCAGTCTTGATGCTTTTAACATGTTGGAAATGACCAGATGTGGCTCCCTTATGCCAAAGCTCATTTCTAGAACGGCTCCAGTAATGCATTTGTTTGGTCTCTAGGGTCAACTGATAGGACACCTCATTCATATAGGCCAACATGAGCACCTGCCCCGTCTTGTAATCGGTCACAATGACTGGTACAAGTCCCCCTTGTTTATCAAAATCAAGTTTAACCTCTGTCATCGTCTCACCTCAATTCCTGCATTTGCCAAGACTTGTTTGGTTTCGCCTATATTTACCTCACCAAAGTGGAAGATAGAGGCTGCCAGTGCACCCGTTGCTGTTGTCTTTTCAAAGACCTCTACAATGTCCTCAATATTTCCCGCGCCACCAGAAGCGATGATCGGAACATCAACGACTTCCGCCACACGATTTAGCATTTCCAAATCAAAACCAGACTTAGTGCCGTCCTTGTCCATGCTGGTTAAGAGAATTTCTCCAGCCCCCAAGGCGACGACTTCTTGAGCCCATTGGATGAGGTACCTACCTGTATCCTTACGGCCACCTGCCACAAAAACATGCCAGCTCTCATCAGACATCTTTTTAGCATCAATCGCAGCGACCACACACTGATTGCCAAATTTTTGAGCACAATCAGCGATTAGTTGAGGGTTGGCAAGGGCTGAGGAATTGACCGCAACCTTGTCAGCACCGGCTTTGAGCATCTTGTTCATGTCTTCAACTGAACGGATACCACCACCAACCGTGAAAGGAATAAAGACCTGGTCGGCAACACGGCGCACCATGTCAACCGTTGTTTCACGATTGTCTGAAGTCGCTGTGATGTCCAAGAAAACAAGTTCGTCACAACCAGCCTCATAATAGGCACGCGCAGAATCAACAGGATCTCCAACATCTGTCAGATTCACAAAATTAACCCCCTTGACGACACGGCCATCCTTGACATCCAAACAGGGAATAATACGTTTTTTAAGCATCTTAACCTCCGAAAGACTTGAGTTGGTCTAATGTGATATTACCGTTATAGTAAGCTTTACCGACAATGGTTCCTGCCACACCAATCTCTTGTAGGTGATCTAAGTCGGCTACTTCTGCAATCCCACCGGAAGCGATGACTTTGGCGGTTGTGAGTTCAGATACCAAACGTTTGTAGTGATCAAGATTGGGTCCTGTCAGTGTGCCATCTCGATCAACATCAGTATAGACAAAGAGGGTTACGCCCATCTTTTCCATTTCCTTGGCCAAGGTAATATAGTCCACATTGCTGGTTTCCAACCAGCCTTCAGTAGCGACTAGACCTGCCTTGGCATCAATACCCACGACAATCTTATCAGCACCAAATTCCTCTAAAGCTGCTCTAACGAAGTCAGGATTTTTAACGGCCATTGAACCGATAATGATACGGTCGATGCCAACTGCCAAATAATCACGAATCTGCTCCACGGTACGGATACCGCCACCAACTTCGATGCCAAGTCCAGAAACCTTCTTGACCTCTGCAATCAAGTCACGGTTAGTGGCACGACCATCAAGGGCACCGTCCAAGTCCACGACGTGAATAAATTGAATGCCCGCATCCTTAAAGGTCTTTGCTTGCTCAATAACGTCTGGATTAACAACGGTTTGTTGGTTGAAATCTCCTTTGAAGAGACGAACAGCCTGTCCATCCTTTATATCAATTGCTGGTAGAATTTGCATCTCCCCTACCATCCTTTCTAACTAAAATGTCTTTGTTCTCACTAGCTTCTAGGCTTTACATAAACCTGCAAACTTTTCAAGAATACCTAAACCAATATCCCCCGATTTTTCGGGATGAAATTGAGCTCCATAAACATTGTCTTTATGAATCATGGCTGGCACCTCGATACTATAATCTGCGGTAACATCAATGTATTGGTT
The DNA here is from genome assembly GCF_016648635.1 of Streptococcus sp. 21.1. Classification (NCBI taxonomy): domain Bacteria; kingdom Bacillati; phylum Bacillota; class Bacilli; order Lactobacillales; family Streptococcaceae; genus Streptococcus; species Streptococcus sp. 21.1. The sequence continues at coordinate 57,063 of NZ_JACLQL010000005.1, forward strand.
AGGGATATCCGTGAAATAACTGTGAACGAAGTAGACAGCTTGGCCGTCTAAACCATCTGTCAAAGGGCTGGCTTGCTTAACAGCCAAATCATTCCACCCCATATGTGGGACAGGTTGCTTCTTGCTGGCTGGAATAGTACGGCAAACACCTGGAATAAAACCAAGACCATTTGTTTCCTCATGTTCCAGTCCTTTTTCCGTTAATATCTGCATGCCTAAGCAAATTCCCAAAAGAGGAACTCCCTTTGCTACGGCCTCTTTGATAACAGCTACCAAGCCTCTTCGCTCAAGCTCTGCCATGGCTGTTGGATAAGCACCCACACCAGGCAAAATCAAACCATCTGCAGCTAGGATTTTTTCTTTATCGGCAGACAATTCTGCAGTCACACCGATCTTTTCAAGGGCACGCAAAACATTGGCGGTATTCCCCGCATCGTAATCAATGACGATAATCATAGCATCCCCTTTGTTGAGTTTACACCATGAATATCAGGATTAACTGTGATAGCCTCACGCAAGGCACGTCCTGTTGCCTTGAAGAGACTTTCTGACTTGTGGTGATTGTTTTTTCCGTGGAGAATCTTGAGGTGGAGATTCATCTGAACATTAAAGGCCAAGGCTTGGAAAAATTCTTCTACCAATTCTGTGTCAAAATTACCCAATTTTGGATTATCAAAACTAGCATCAAAGACCAAGTAGCTACGTCCAGACAAGTCTAAACTTGCCATTCCGAGGGTTTCATCCATAGGTACAAAAGCCGTTCCATAACGGTTGATACCTGCTTTATCGCCCAAGGCCTCTTTAAGAGCTTGACCAAGGACAATACCGACATCTTCAACGGTGTGGTGACTATCAACCCAAAGGTCGCCATCAGCCTTCACCACCAAAGACATACGGCCGTGACGGGCAAACAAGGTCAACATGTGGTCAAAGAATCCGACACCTGTTTGAATATCTACTGGTTCTTGAGCATCCAAATTGAGGCTTAACTTAATTTTGGTTTCAAAGGTATTACGTTCAATTTCTGCTTGTCTCATAACTTCTTCCTCTACTCTCTCAATTATTGTCGTTTCTGACTTCAATAGCCTTAGCGTGGGCCTGCAAACCTTCCGCGTAAGCCAAGGTTGTGATATCGTGTTGAGCCTTATTGACTGCTGCTTTGTCATACTGCGTATATTGGATACGTTTGACAAAATCATGCACACCTAAAGCTGATGAAAATCGGCTGGTTGCAGTCGTTGGAAGAACGTGATTGGCACCAGCATAGTAGTCACCAATTGGTTCACTGGTAAAGTGACCAAGAAAGACGGAACCAGCATTCTCCACTTTTTCGAGATAATCATAGGCCTTGTCCATAGCAATTTCCAAATGTTCTGGCGCAACCAAGTTCATGAGTTCAAACATAGCATCTGTATCATTGGCAATAATAATTCGGCCATTATTTTCGATAGATGGACGAGCAATCGCCTCACGTGGCAAAAGCTTGAGTTGACGTTCAATCTCACTTTCAACTGCATCAGCCAAGGCTTGAGAATCTGTTACCAAAATGGCGCGTGCACGTGTATCGTGCTCTGCTTGAGACAAGAGATCGGCTGCCACATAGGTTGGATTAGCGCTACTATCAGCAATAACACCGATTTCTGATGGTCCTGCAATCATATCAATACCGACAATACCGTAAACTTGCTTCTTAGCAGTCGCCACGAAAATATTTCCGGGACCTGTAATCTTGTCAACCTTTGGAATCGTTTCTGTACCAAAAGCCAAGGCCGCAACCCCTTGAGCCCCACCAACTTGATAAATGCTATCCACACCAGCCAATTTTGCGGCTACTAGAATTGCAGGAACAAAGTGTTCTTGTGGCGGTGTAATCATAATAATCTCTTTAACCCCAGCAATTTTAGCAGGAATAACATTCATAAGAACTGATGACGGATAAGCCGCAGTTCCTCCAGGCACATAAACACCCACACGATTGATGGGACGGATCAATTGACCACGAATAACACCCTTACTTGGTTGGTCCTCAAAACCAGCCTCCAACTGATGTTTGTGATAAGATTCAATGTTTTCTTTGGCATTAACTAGGGCTTGGTAAACCTCTGGATCAATCTCTTTAAAGGCTTGATCAATCAAGTCCTGTCCAACTTCAAAATCAGTCAAGTCAACCTTATCAAATTTAGCTGAATAGTCACGAAGGGCCTCGTCTCCACGTTTTTTAACGTCTTCAATAATGGCTTGAACCGTGCTTTCAACGTCTCTATTTTCTTTTGACAGTTCCAATTGCTCCTGATAAAGAAGCTCCGCAATTTCTTTATTTGTTCCAGTTAATCGTTTCATTCGAACGGTACCTCCTCGTTCCCTACAAGTGATTCAATCTTACAAATGAATGGTAGAACTTCCTTGTTATTTTTCAAAGAAGCCTTATTAACAATCATTCGTGCTGAAATCCTGCAAATATCTTCATAAACTTTTAAGCCATTAGCAACAAGGGTATTCCCTGTCTCCACAATATCGACAATGGCATCCGCTAGACCAATAACAGGGGCAATCTCTACACTCCCTTGAATCGAAATAATCTCAACATCCTCACCCTTTTGATTAAAATAATCCGTCGCAATGGTTGGATACTTGGTCGCAATACGTTTACGCTTATGGTCATCAGGATTATAGTCTTCTGTTGATGCTACGGAGAATTTACAAAGACCAAAATTAAGGTCTAGCATTTCCAAATAGCCTGTCGGATGTTCGACCAAAACATCCTTACCGACAATCCCAATATCTGCGACGCCGTGTCTAACATAGGTAGTCACATCTGGAGCTTTGACCAAGAGAAAACGGAACCGGTTGTCAGGACTCTCGAAAATCAAATTACGTCCTTTATCGGCCATGAAAGACATATCAAAGCCAGCTTTTTCCAGTAATTTAACCGTATCTTTCTCAATACGTCCCTTGGTCAAGGCAATTGTGATTTGATTGCTAGTCATCCAAGTCACCTCCAAATTCCACATCGTCATGTACTGCTTGATAAACTGAGTCGATATCAATGGCCCAGCCAACCGCTGTTAACTCGGTAGCTCCAAAGCGTTCAAATAGTTTATCGTAACGGCCACCTGATACAAAGGCATCTGGTACCTTGTCACCGAAGACCTTAAACATCATGCCCGTGTAGTAAGGCACTGCTGGCAATTGAGCCAAATCAAGCGTCGTCTCTGGGAGACTATCTGATAAACGATTAGTTAAAACTTCCAAACTATCCAAGGCCGTCAAAAAGGCTTCACTGTCTGTTAACTGTCTAGCCTTGGTCAGGACAGCATTTGTCTCACCAAACAAGAAGGGTAACTGCTCCAAGACCTTGTCATATTGACTTGGATTTTCTTTGGTGAACTCCTTAAGACCGGTAATCGATTTATCACGGATATAGGCCGCCAACTCTGCTTCTTTTACAGCTGGAAGGTTTAATTCTTCAAAAATGAGTTGTAAGAGGCGGGCGTGTGAAAATTCAAACTTGTAATTCTTGACCCCTGCAGCATCTAGAGCCTCTTTAGCAGAAGCTATTGCTTCTTCCAATGCCTGATGAACTGGAAAACCAATGATTTCCACACCAGCCTGCGTATGCTCATTGGACAAGCCACGCATCTCCTCATTGTAGTTAAAGACTTTTCCAGAGTAAGAAAATTTAATCGGTGTATGAACCTGAGTCGAAGCAATCACACGCCCAATTTGGCTAGTAATATCAGGACGTAAACTAACAAGATCTCCATTTTTGTCAAAGAAATTATAGTTTCCATTGTCCACGACATCACTAAAGACTTCGAAATGTTCTAGGGTTGGTGTCTCAATTCGAAGGAAACCCTTTGTCATCAACAAGTCACAGATACGATGCTCAATCTGATACATGGTACGGGCACGTTTAAAAAGTTTATCGTGCATTCCTAAGGATAATGTCGTTTTTTTCATGCTTGTAACTCCTGTATTGTCATTAATACGCGCTCCATCTCATCCTGCGTCCCAATAGAAATGCGTAGTCTGTCTGAAATACGCTCCACTTTTGGAAAATAACGGACATAAATTTTCTTACTTTGGAGGTAGTCAAACAATTGACCTGCAGTCACTCCGTGAGGTTTGACCAAAACAAAATTAGTTTTTGAAGGTAGGATATCAAAACCAATCGCCTGCAATTCTTGGCTAAACCAGTCACGTGTTGCCATAATCTTTGCGCAAGTGTCCTCATAGTAGTCCCATGACTTAACCGCTGCAGTCGCCAAGACTTCCGCAATGCTATCCACATTATAGGGGTTGACCGAATTCTTGACGGCATTGATCACAGCCATTAGTTTAGAACTTCCTATGCCATAACCGACACGCAAGCCTGCAAGTGAGGCGTCCTTAGAAAAGGTCCTTGTGATAAACACATTGTCATACTTTTCTAGAAGAGGTAAGGCAGTCTCCCCACCAAAGTTAATATAGGCTTCGTCAATAATCACAACTACCGACTGGTTGGCCTTTACGATTTCTTCAATTTGATCGAGAGGTTTATAAATACCTGTTGGCGCATTTGGGTTAGTGAGGACAATCCCACCATTTTCAACCAGATAATCTTGAGTATCAATCCCAAATGAAGAGTTCAAAGTCACTTCTCTAAATGGGATGCGATACAAATCTGCCCATACCTTGTAAAAACCATAGGTCAAATCTGGAAACAAGACTTCTTCCTCACTATTAAAGAAAGCTAGAAAAGCCATTGACAAGATATCGTCTGACCCATTTCCAATAATCACTTGATCGGCAGGAACACCTAACTGTTCAGATAAGGCCTGACGTAAAGCCGCTTGATCCAAAGTCGAATACTTGCGTAACTGATGGGCATCAAAGGATGCTAAAGCTTGATGGACTGCTGGACTTGGTCCATAAGCATTTTCATTAGTATTCAACTTAATGATATTTTTCTCAGCAGGCTGACTACCCGCTACATAGGGTTCAATCTTTCGTAATCCCTTGATTTCCATAGTTTATCCTTTCTGTTCAACTCCGACCAAGTGTACTTCTCGCTACACACTCTAAAAAAAGTGTAACAAAAAACGTCCTCGCAAAAATAACTTTTGCAAGGACGTTGGCACGTGGTTCCACCTTAATTCGAACAGGGGTCGCCCCCTCTTCCTCATGAAGTCACAAAATCTCTCTTGTAACTCCTAGTCTCTAACGGAACCACCCGTCGTACACTACTGTCATCCAGAGTTCGCATACGCTCTCAAGAATGTGTCGTCTTTGATCTCATGCGTTCTCAGCTTCCCGCATTCTCTGTGAAACGATCTGACTTTTTCTATCAACGATTTAGATTTTAGTTCATTTTACCTAAAAATTCAGAACAAAGCAAGTCTTTTTTGTATATTTTTATAAAAACTTGAATTCCTTGTATATTTAATAACCAAAACAAACTGCTGTGAAATTGAGTTCAAATAAATAAAAAGTTGATGAGGTATCTTTTCACAAACCAAGTGGATACCTAAAGAGACCTCTGACTGTGATAGCTTAACTGGAAACCATCACTTTTTTCAAGTACTTTCATCACTACAGAAGATCTCGATCTATCTAAATTCCTATCACAAAAAATCTTGCTCAGTTATTTTTTATGACAATTTCTTTGTACTTTTCCCAAATTGAAATCATTTCTTCATATTATAATTTGTATATTTATCCTAAATAATTTTTCAAAGCAAGACAAAAAGCCTGAAGCACAGCTCCAAGCTCTCATGGTTAAGCTAATTTTCTAGGTCTGATAAATCCTGTCATAATACTCAAACAAAGTAGTCCAGCTGCCACATACCAATAGGGCATATCTACACTAGTTGTACGTCCTGAAACCTCGACAATTCCCTTTACCAGACAGGCACTAGCGACAACAGCGATGGCTGAATTAAAGAGTAGTTTTGAGGCACGATTTCTCACCCAAGACATTCCCATCCCTGTTAGCAGATAAATCAAAGCTCCAGCCAATGGTGCGAAGAACATCATGCGCATAAACATAGATGATTCCCCATAAGAAAAGCGTTCATAAACAAAGGTAAAGACTAGACTAAAAATGGTTAGACCGATGTAGGTGAAAAAGTGTTTGCTAGCTGATTTCTTAGTAACCGATGTAAACAATATCGCTCACCGCCCTTTCTGAGATTTTATTTCCGTTTGTGGTTGGCTTGTTAATGACTTGACCATTGAAGTACATGGTTGATGAGCCACCACCATCAAGGTTATAGGCTGTCGTCACACCATAGGATTTCATCAACTCTGCCATTTCATAAAGAGTCAATCCTGACGACTCACTGGTACGACCATCAGAGACAATGACAATATAGTGCACACTGCCGTCACTTTCTTCGATAACTCCGATGGCTGTACGTGGATTGTCAGCCATGGCTTGACCAACCTCTTCATTTTCTGATACAGCTACCTTGCCATTTTCAACCAAGGTTGGACCAAAGGCAAAGGTATTCACCACACCTGAATCAACCAATTTTTGAGCCGTTGTATCGCTCTCCTTAAAGGTCTTGAAGCTACCATCTGAGTAAACGGCAAGGTCCTCGTAATCACTGTTTCGATCAGTATCACGATAGACCTGACCATTTTTAATCACATAGCCTGACTGGTTTGCCCCATAGTAGTCACCATTGATGGCAAAGATAGCATTGTTTTGCTGAGCAATACTTGAAGTGGTATCAGTAATGTTGGTCCCATAGGTGTTTTGTGCCAAAGCCGTTTTAAGGTAATCTGCACTCGAAAGTTGGATATCTGCCACATAGTATGTGGTATCACTGGTTTTACCCGTCGTGATTTTGATATCTATATTGTCATCTTTGTAAGTTGTATCCGTCTTAGTCACCTTACCAGTGCTGGTAGATGCTGTCGACGAAGATGTGCTTGAGCTAGTCGTATTGGCTGAAACCGTTGAGACTGCTGAGGGAATGACAAAGACCTTTAGGAGAGAGTAGACATTTGCCCCCATCAGAAAAAGGGTAAAGAGTAAGGCATAGGCATGCCTTTTGAGAAATTTCATAGAAAACCTCCAATTTTGAAAGATAAGATAGAAACCATAAGTTTCTTTTGCTTGAAATTAGCATAACAAGCAAAGCTTAAAATCTTCTATAAATCCCACAACCACGCTTTTCCTTTAAGTTTTCCTTAAGAAAAAGACAGCTTCAGTTGAAGCTGTCTTCGCTATATAATCATATCTTCAGTAATATCAAATTCTCTCAAGAGCACCTGAATCTTATCAAAGTTCAGACGAAAATGCTCTAACTTATGTCCATCAGAGCCAATAGAATACTTGCAACATCCCAGATCCTTAACAAGCCCCAAGGCATAACGATAGAGGTCTTCATGATGATAAAGGTACATGCTCTTTGCATTCAGCTCAAAAGCCAAATCATTAGCCATCATTTTCTGGAAAATACGTTTGAGTTGTTCTTCATAGACTTTTAGCTCATCAACAGTCACATCAAACAGGCGAAAACCATAGTCAAAGTGGGCCAGAACATCTGCGTCCACACGACCAATAGCGTACTCCAACTTGTCCAGATACTCTTGAATAATGCTTGCCTTGTCCATATCAGCTACCTCATCATCAAGATAATCATTGACCCCATTATGGTGAACAGATAAAAGTTTGAGATCATAGTCCTTACCATCCAGAAAGTCTAAAATATCCCTTTCCCTAGGCTGGTAGTAACCAATCTCGATACCACGTTTAATACGATTGCCATACTTACGGTTAAGACTTTCAATCTCACGACTATAGGCCTCATACTCGGGCACATCATCCTGTTTGGTATAAGGATTAGAGAGATCATAATGCTCAGTCGTTACAATCTCCCCATCAAAATGCCTCAAATAATCAGTAAAGTTCGCATCCGAATCATAGGAATGATGGGTATGCAAATGGTTATCACGAATAGACATAACTACTCCTTATTTTTCAAATACATTTTAAGCTGCTTACGGGCCAACCAGGTCAGACTCACCATGATTCCCTCATAGACAAGAAAGAAAATGACAAAACACTGAAGGAAATACTCTTCTGGCAAAACATTGATAATCGGGTCCAACATTGGATTAAAGAGCCAACTGCTATCCCCAGGAAAGAGGGCTTCATGAAAGAGCGTAAAAAACTCATCAAATCCGAGAAAAAGCCCCACAACTCCAATAAGGACCGGCAGGAGTGCTAGACTCATATAAAGTTTAACGTAAAGACCAAAGGTCCCTTTCTTCACATTACGCCAAAGAGAAGTTACTGTTGGATAAGCTAGTAGAATAACAAGCCCCTGTACCAAATGAAAGAGCCACTTCACATCATGAAAATGCTTAAGCCCACTCTCCGATGATGTAAAATCAGGCATGGACAGATGACCAACCCAAGGAAAGGTCAGGTACTGCATGAGGATATTGAAATCATGCCAGAGCTCTGTCTTGCCAAGAATGACATAGTCCAAAAGATGCATCCAATCAATATCAAAATAATAAAAGCCCCATGCCAGATAAATCGTCACTAGGATAGACAGGGCCAAGAGCCAAATCGGAGTCAGAACAGCCTCAATTTTAGTTCGCATCAAAATCCCACTCCACTAGACTAGAAAGTACATGGTCGGGTTTTACTGGTAAATTCGCAACCTCTTCCGCCTTGGTAAATCCAGTTGTCACAAGAAGTGTTGGAAAGTCATTTTTAATGCCAGCTGTAATATCAGTCAAGTAATTGTCACCAACCACGATAGTTTGGCTACGTTCTGTCCCAAGGATTTCAAGAGCCTTATTCATGATAATAGCTTTAGGCTTACCGATAATGATTGGTTTCACACGGGTAGCCGCCTCAATAAGGGCCAAGAGGGAACCAGCACCTGGAAGTAGACCACGTTCTGTTGGGATATTCAAATCTGGGTTAGTTCCAATAAATATAGCCCCTTTGTGGATAGCAAGAGTTGCCTTTACCAACATTTCATAAGTGACTTCACGATCCAAGCCCACCACAACATAGGCAGGATTTTCTTCATCTACCGTATATCCCGCTTCCGCAATTGCAGATTTAAGCCCAGTCTCACCGATAACATAAACCGTCTTGCCACGATTCATATCGTTCATGTAGTCAACTGTCGCCAAAGTAGCTGTGTAAATGGTCTCAAGAGGCGTTTCCAACTCGCACTGATTACGCAAAAGCTCTTGGACCATCTCTGGTGTACGCATACTGTTATTAGTCACAAAAAGATAGGGAATCTGACGCTTCTGCAACTCCTTAACGAAGGCTTCTCCCTCAGGAATGCGATCCTTCCCCTTGTAAATAGTTCCATCTAAATCAATCAAATAACCTTTATATGTCATCCTACTCGTCTCCTATTTCTTTCCATTGGATAATAGCCTGAGCATGAACATTACCGTCCACACAAATCTGGTGTTGACTGCTCAAACTTTCTTGGTCAAACTCGTAACCTGAATAAATTTCTGATCCATGATGAATTTCCTTAACATACTTGAGGTCAATATGGGCCGGTGTGTACTTGGTCAAAAAGTCCAAATCGAAAACATCCAACATCCACTCCAAGTACTTGCTATTATTAACATGGCCATTCATGTCTAGGTCAAAATAACGCACACGATAAAGCGTCTCAATTGGATTTTCCAAAGCCTTATAACGAGGCCCTCTAAGCAACTTTTTAATCTTATCAGCCCCATAAGGTGCTACCACCTCATCTGGCACTTCGGCTACCTTACGCGTTTCATAATCCATAAGAGCAAAAGTAGTCTTAAAGAGCATGATTTGTTGACCAGTCTCATCCGTGATGTAAAAATTACGGTAACAAAAAATCTTATTATAGGAAACGGCTTCCGTTGTAATCGTCACCTTTTCATTGTAGCGAGGCAAACGGTCAATCTCAATAGCATAGTCTGTCACAATCCAAACCAGACCGTACTTATCAAAAACTTCCTTATCCGTATTACCCAGAGACTCTGACTGCATACCAGATACTTGCAATGAAAAAGCCAGTAAGTGTGGTAATTTTACCTGATGCGTGATATCCGTCTCATAAAACGGAATCTGGTAAGGAATACTAAATTTTAATCCCATCTAATCCTCCAAGATAAATTGCTCAGCGACACTATCTCCCAGAAAGAGTCCTCGTTTGGTCATACGAACCACCTCAGGATCCTTAACCAAGAGCCCATCTTCCTGTAGTTTTTTCACGATATCCCCATAAGTATCTGCGAATGATAAGCCAAACTTCTCTTCAAAACGTTTAATAGACACCCCCGACTTTTTACGCAAACCAAGGAAGAACTCCTCCTCCATCATTTCCGCCTTAGTCAGATGCTCCTCCTGGAGTCTAGCATGACCATCCTCAGCTATAGCCTTTAGATAATGCTGGATAGGTCCTCTATTGCGATAACGAACACCATTGACATAACCAGAGGCTCCAGCACCAACACCATAATACTCATCATTATTCCAGTACATGAGATTGTGACGACTCTCCATCCCAGGTTTGGTAAAATTGGAAATCTCATAATGCTCAAAACCATTCTTTTCCAACTCTTGGATAATATAGTCAAACATCTCTGCTTCCAAATCCTCAGTTGGGAGATTGAGCTTACCCCGACGCATCTTATTCATAAAGACCGTGTGATGTTCCAAAATCAAACTGTAGAGACTTAGATGTGGAATATCCAGTTCCAGTGCCTTTCTCACATTTTCCTTGACCTGGTCCATGGTTTGACCAGGTAGCGCATAAATGAGGTCAATGGAAATATTATGGAAACCAGCAGCCTTTAAGCTATCAATACTTTCGTAAATCTGTGCTTGATTGTGACTGCGGCCAATTTGACGCAAGTGCTTATCATCAAAGGTCTGAACCCCTAAAGAGACACGATTAACAGCTGATTTTTTGAGCACTTCAATCTTATCAACCGTCAAATCACCGGGATTAGCCTCAATGGTAAACTCCTCCAGCTTTGACAAATCCAAGTTTTTCTGAAGATTGCTTAAAAGGTAGTCCAATTGCCCCGCAGAAATAGCTGTCGGTGTCCCACCACCAATATAAAGGGTGCGTAGCTCCTTGATATCTAAAAGCTCCCACTCACGAATCAAAGCCCGTAGGTAGTCATCAACGGGCTGATTTTTAATAAAGACCTTGGAAAAGTCACAGTAATAACAAATTTGTGTGCAAAACGGAATGTGCACATAGGCTGACGTTGGTTTTGTTTGCATGTAACTATTCTACCATTTTTTAAGCAGAAATGAGACCTTGAAAAATAAGAGTTTAAAGTGAAAAAAGAAGCCATCTCTCCAAATAGCTTCTTTCCTTTATTTTGTTAATGAAAATGGGAAAGCATTGTAGTTGCTATAATCAAAGGTTGGGCCCAAGTCTGAAATGAATTGAACTGGCGTGTAGGTTCCATTTTCAAGAATAAAACCAGGCTTAGCTTGGAAACCAGCTCCCCCTAGTCCAGTAATACCAGGAAGCAAGGTTGAAAAATCGCCACCTTCCCAAACGTAGAGATTACCAGAAATTTGAACAGCTTTTGCAGTTGTTGAGCTTTGACGATAGGGTTCGTAATCGACATTGAAATTAGCTTTTGAAGTGATGTTCCCATCAGCATCAACTGTAAAACTAATGTCTGTTGCTTGAGGACTCGTACCTGTCCAAGTTCCTACTAATGCTGCTGGGACAGGAGCGTCACTTTGAGTATCAGTTGTTGCTTGACTAGACTTGTTTGACTCAGAAGCAGCGCTACTACTTGTTCCTGCTTGAGCATTATTTCCTGCTGTGGCTTGATTTTTTGAAGAGCTAGCTTCAGGAGCACTCACTTCTTCTTGACCTTGAGAATCCTTTGAAGATGAATCCTCTGTCTTAGTCTTTTTAGCAGATTTCTTTTCAGAAGTTTTTGTTTTTGCTGATGACTTCACAACTTTAGAAGTTGACGTTGTAGATGATGATGCAGTGTCTTTTTCTGACTTAGAGCCACATCCAACAAGGGTTGTAGAAACAGCTACAGACAACAAAACAAGAGAGCAAACACGAATAACTTTTCTTTTCATTTTCATAAACCTCTTTCTATATGTCTATTATATATTTTTTGTTACAAAAATCAAGTATTATTTGTAATTTTGTAACATTTACGTCATTGTTTGTATCCCTGTCTTAAGTTAACATGTCTGTGTAAGCAAAAAAGTCTATCATTCCCATAGGAATGATAGACTTTGGACTATTATTTAAGAACGATTCATCTGCGAAAGGTATCCTGTTTAGTGCTTTTCTTCTCTTTCAAGATAACCTTTATAAGAGAGAAGGTTAAAGCTATCCTCTAAGAGAATAATGCGCTTACCACCATCTACAAGGACATAATAGTATGACTTGCTCGCATCGTGGTAGATGTCATTAACACTCTTAGCATGATAACCATGTGACTTAAGAGACTTCTGTATTTTAGCAAACTCTTTTTGCACCTTACCATTATCTACGCTGCCTGATTGATACACCAGATATTCTTTTAAAGGCTTAGCAATTAAGATATCTTTACCATCAGAATCTGTAGTAACAACCCCATTTTCAGAGATAGTCCCTTCTACTTCTGAATCATCATCAGAATCAAATTTTTTCCATTGCCCAACAAAAACTTTTGGAACCTCTGCCTTATGAAAAAGACATGTCTTTTTTAAATCTTTGGTACTTCTTGATCCGTAGTGGAGGTCTGATAAGAATAAATCTAGAACTAAGTTTGTCCCATCTTTCTGAATCAGATTATAGTATCCAAACACTTCCGTCTTTACCAGGATGATCTCTTTTGTCTGTAATTGGTATTTCTTGTCAAAATCAGCAATCGTTTTTAGTTTTGAATCACTGACGTCCTCTAAGTTTTTTTCAAACTTCTGTCTTACTTTCTGACCAATAGAGATTTCTTTGATTTCTTCTTCCCTATGGCCTGCAACAAGTTTTGACTTTTTCCCACTTAACTCATAAACCAAACCAGCATTATCACTAGTTACCCACAAACCACCCAAGTTTGTTCCTTTGGAAGAAAACAAAAAGAGGCCAAGACTTGTTGCTACAATAAGAAATAAAGCAATACCAAGACCAATAAAAGTCTTCTTCCCAAACTTTTTCTTCTTAACAAAGACCATTTGCTGTGCATAAGGTTGGTTAACTATTTGATTTGGTAAAGGCATGGTTCCTGCAGTCACGGAATTTCCATTGTTGGAAAAATTAACTTGTTTTCCTTCCATAACAAATTCACCATTTAGAAGGGCCTGCTGACACTCCTGAATAGTGGGCTTACGATTATTAATCGCTTCAAAATATTCAATCCATTCTTTTCTATTCATCATCTCTCCTAACAGTTCTTAACAGAAAAATCTATCACTAGCTTGGAAGTGATAGATTTTTCAATTATTTAAGCACTTCTTGAGTCTTAGCGTAGTTAGCTTCAACAGCTTCTTTTTCAGCTTTCCACCAATCTTGGTGATCTGTATACCACCTAATCGTTTCTTCCAAACCTGATTCGAAGTTTGTGAATTGTGGTTCCCAACCAAGTTCTTCACGCAATTTTGTTGAATCAATCGCGTAACGCAAATCGTGACCAGCACGGTCTGTTACACGGTCGTAAGCATCTTTTGGTTGACCCATTTTTTCAAGGATGAGTTCAAGCACTTCCTTGTTATTCTTTTCACCATCAGCACCAATCAAGTAAGTCTCACCGATACGGCCCTTAGTAAGGATGGCCCAAACACCAGTTGAGTGGTCATTAGTGTGAATCCAGTCACGGACGTTTTTACCTTCACCGTAAAGTTTTGGTTTAATCCCTGACAAGATATTGGTGATTTGACGTGGGATGAATTTTTCGATGTGTTGGTATGGTCCATAGTTGTTTGAGCAGTTTGAAATAGTTGCCTTAACACCAAATGAACGCACCCATGCCTTAACAATAAGGTCTGAAGCAGCCTTAGTTGATGAATAAGGTGATGATGGGTTGTATTTGGTTTCTGCTGTGAATTTTTCACCAGGACCTTCACCATGTCCAGGGAGATCTTCACGCAATGGAAGGTCACCATACACTTCGTCTGTTGACACGTGGTGGAAACGAATATCATATTTACGAGCAGCTTCCAAAAGTGTGTATGTACCAATAAAGTTTGTGTGGATAAATGGTGATGGGTCGTTCAATGAATTATCATTGTGACTTTCAGCCGCGTAGTGAACGATAGCATCAGCCTTAGCAGCCAATTTATCGACCAATTCAGCGTCAGCAATATCACCAACAACCAATTCAACACGGTCACCAAGGATTTCTTCAATGTTAGCACGGTTACCAGCGTAAGTGAGTTTGTCAAGGACAGTCACATGCACGTCTGGATGGTTGTTGTAGACATAGTGTACGAAGTTTGATCCGATGAAACCTGCTCCACCGGTTACGATGATGTTTTTATATTCAGTCATTTTTTCTCCAAATAGTTTTTTTGATTGTTCCTTAAATCAATTTTTTTTTAGCTTTCCTTAGGTGAGTACGGACGTCAGCGAACTTCTACGAAGTTCCATGACTAAGTTTTGAGCCTAATGTCTCAAAACTTCCGAGCACCTGAAACAAAATGGTTCAGGTGCTTTTCTCACAGCGGAAAGCTAAGCATATAGCTCGCTTCGCTCGTTTATAGCAAAGCTAAAAACTATATAATGATTTTATTAATTGTTTTAAGAGCTATGTTTTTTACAAATCTTCTGCTTTTAGGGGGTTGACGTCTTTGAGTAATGGGTGGTTTTTATCTGCTTCTGAGACTTCTGCTTCTTCCAAGTTTTCCCACTTGATATCAAGGCTTGGGTCTGCGTAATTGACAAAGGCGTATTTAGGTTTAAGCTCAAGTGCCCAGTAGTCGTTCACAAGGTAGCTATAGGATACTTTGTCAGACAAAACTTGAAAACCATTGGCAACACCACGAGGAACAAAGATTCCTTTTGAGGCATCAATGACTGTTTGGTAAGTATTTCCAAACGTTTCGCCTTCACGAAGGTCAACCCATGTTCCAAGAACCTTTCCTTCATCTGCTACTGAGATGTATTTATCCCAAGGCTCAGCGTGCAAACCACGTAAAACATTTTTTCGTGAGAAAGAAACATTGTTTTGCAATTTTCCTTCTGCAAAGAATGATTCTGGAAAACCAAGCGGCAACATTTTTTCCTTTTGGAAGTTTTCCTTGAACCATCCACGGTTATCTCCATGTACTGGAATATCAAATTCAAGTAAACCTGGGATGGCTTCAATCTTACGTGCAGCTAATTCTTTACCAAAAAATTGTTCAGTCATTATGCTTCTCCAATCAAACGGAGCAAATATTGCCCGTATTCATTCTTCTTAAGTGGTTGTGCCAATTCGAGGACCTGCTCTTTAGTAATGTAGCCCATGCGATAGGCAATTTCCTCAAGGTTAGCCACTTGAACATTTTGCAAACGTTGAACTGTTTCAATGTACTGAGCAGCTTGCAAGAGACTTTCGTGAGTGCCTGTATCCAACCAAGCAAAGCCACGTCCCATAAGTTCAACAGAGAGGTCACCACGTTCTAAGTAAGCCTTGTTAACATCCGTGATTTCAAGTTCGCCACGAGGACTTGGCTTGATATTTTTAGCAATTTCCACAACATCATTGTCATAGAAATAAAGTCCAGTTACAGCAAAGTTTGATTTTGGATGCTCAGGTTTCTCCTCGATTGAGATGGCATTCATATTGTCGTCAAATTCAACAACACCAAAACGTTCTGGATCCTTAACTTGATAACCAAAGACTGTAGCTCCTTTTTCCTTAGCTTCAGCACGTTGAAGCATGGCAGAGAGACCATTGCCATGGAAAATATTGTCCCCAAGGACAAGGGCAACACTATCGTCACCAATGAAGTCTTCACCAATGATAAAGGCTTGAGCCAATCCATCTGGACTTGGTTGTACTGCATAAGAAAGTGAAATACCGAACTCAGAACCATCACCAAGGAGCTCTTCAAAACGTGGAAGGTCCTGTGGCGTTGAGATGATGAGGATTTCCTTAATACCAGCCAACATAAGCGTTGAAAGTGGATAGTAAATCATTGGTTTATCGTAAATCGGCATCAGTTGTTTTGATGCAGCACGTGTCAATGGATACAAACGTGTCCCTGAACCGCCTGCAAGAATAATACCTTTCATAAGAAGGCTCCTTTTTTCTCTAATATATTACCTATATTTTAGCATTTTTCAGCCCTCTTGTCACGGTAAACCCTATGTTCTTAAGCTTTCATTAAGAAAATCACAAGTGTCCATTTTCTTAATCCAATCAAAAAAGGATTTCGATTGAAACCCTTTTCGATTGAAGACAACTTCTTGATATATTCCCCTTGGGAAGTGTAATTATCATACTCTTAGTGTCTTTGTGCACTTATCCAGTCAAAGATACTATTATAAGTTTGTCCATTGACACTGGCACGAGAGCCACCTCCATTGGTTGGATCAGTGGCTACCATACCACTGTAACCATCCCAATTTTTCGTATTTTCAGGATGCTGAACGCCAATCACCTGGTCATGGAAGAAATAAATCCAAGCCCAATGACCATCATACTCTGTGCCAGGAAGATCAGTCCCAGTCGCTGTTTCAAAGTATGAGAACCACTTGTTAGTAGCTCCAGAGGTAATCAAGCTCTTGTATAAAGGCAAGACACTATTTTCTGGTTGTACTGTTGCGTCTGCCTTTGTGTGAATCAACCACATAGGCTGGTTCTTCAGTTTATCAATTCCAGATTGGTCAACAGTTAAGGGAGCAGCAATTGGAATAAGAGCTGCAAAATAATCTGGATAGGCTGCTCCCATGGTCAAGACCATACCACCACCATTTGAAACTCCCGCAAGATAGATTCGTCCCTTATCTACCTCTGGGTGATTAGCTAGGTAGGTATCAATGGTCTCTTTGAGTTGGGCTGCATTATCCGATCCCCAAGGTGTCTGTGTTTGAACAGCTAGAACATTAACCCCACGCGCCTGATCACCAGTTGTTAAGAAATGGCCTTGAATCTCAGGCTGGGCAAGCGCATAGACGTCATTTGAAAGAAGCGGAATATTCATGTCTGTCCCTCTTTCACCAATGCCGTGTAGCCAGACAATCAAAGGTTTTGTGCTATTCCCCGTACCAGTCTGGGCACTATAAGCCGCATACTGCATGTTACCTACCTGTCCTCGATCGCCGAAAACCTCCGTCGTTGGCATCAAACGATTGTTGATGGCATCTTGCTCAGATGAAACCATCTGTGACTGACTACTACCTTCTGCCACTACTGACAAGTCTTTCATTGATACCATATAACTTTCCAGCCATTGATTGGTCCAAGTAGAAAGGTTAAAATACATAGGTTCAGCATTCCCACCCATGTTGTAGCGATTATAAGATGGTAGGCTCAATTCAAGCGTCACGTACTTGCTATTGTCATAATAGACCACATGCCCCTTATCATCAGAAACATAAGAGTTCGTTACCTGACGACTGACCCCTGCTGTTGTAACCTGAGTTGAGCTGTGGACAACCTCTGGTGTGACCTTCTGATTAAATTCAAAAATGACTTTGGTTACAGCTGGTCCAAACTCATAACTTTCTAGAACAATACTTGTCTTTGTCACAGCCAAGTCTTCTGCTGCCCCTGCTTTAACAGACAGGCCTAAGCTAATGGCTAGCAAGGAAACAAAGATTGTCACATATACTTTAACTTTTTGGAACATAGTCCCTCCCCTTTTTTATTAGTATTCACCTACAATCGATGAACAGTAACTATTTTATTATTTTCTAATTAAATAAGGAATAGATACAAAGAAACTCTAATAAAAAGAATCAGCAACATCCCTCAATAGCGAGAAATAGCCAGCTGATTCTTGAGTCTAAATATCTAGAAGAACTTTAATACTATTAGTCTTTTTTCTTAATGTACTGAGCCACTGGATAGTCCGCACTATCCAAGCTACCAGGTCGATTCATGGCCAAATCAACCAGATTTTTTCCAATCAGTGGCCCTGTCGTAAGCCCTGAAGATCCTAAACCAGAGGCGACAAAGACACTCTCAAGTTCTGGAACTTCTCCAAAGAAAGGAGAGAAGTCACTCGTGTAGGCCCTAGTTCCCACACGTTCTGAGAAGGACTTGGCAGTACTTAAGTCAGGAAAATAGGTTTTAGCCTCTTCCTCCAGACTTGCAAGTACAGTCTCATCAACTGTCAAATCAAAGCCTTGGTCATTTTCGTGGCTGGCCCCTACCGAAATCTTTCCACCTGCAAAGGGGATGACATCTAGTTCGCCCTCTGGCATCAAAACAGGCAACTTACCAGTATCTAACCCCTCAAAGAAATAGTCACGTAATTGACCTTTTTGGGGGCGAACATCTACTTCAAAACCAAGGGGTTCAAGCGTTTGACCTAGCCAGGCACCACAAGCGAGAATGACCTTATCAAAAGTTTGAGCATTAATCTCGTAAGTGCCATTGTCAAGAGGAGAGAGTGTAACTGGTCCTTCCACCTTTACAAAACCAGAGGCCTCAATCAAGGTCGCTGTCAACTCTGCTCCTTCCACTCTGGCTCCTCCAGAAGCATAGAGATAATGGTCAAATCCAGTGAATTCAGGGAGATCCTCAGCATTTTTTATAGAGAGTTCACCAATAATGGGTGATTCTTCTAGTCTCGTCTCTGCATACTGGTACAAAGCGTCCAATTTACTATCGTCTTTCTTGAGAAGGGCTACACCAGACTGATCATAGAAGTTCGTGTCATAACCATCCTTTTTAAGATCTGAAACTAAATCTTGGTAAAAATCTGCTCCCAAACGGGCCATGCGATACCAGGCCTTATTTCGGCGTTTAGAAAACCAAGGACTGATAATCCCTGCTGCTGCCTTGGTTGCTTGTCCAAGACCATGGTCGAAAACAGTAACCTCTACGTCTTTTTCTTTTGATAAGTAATAGGCAGCCGTTGAACCGACAATACCTGCTCCAACAATTGCAATTTTCATTTTTTACTCCATCTATTTGAAAAGAGCTGAGTCCTATATCAATAGGCACAGCTCTTTATTCTTCTTTTACCCCAAGGCCACGTCCATGACCATCATGACGACAAAGCCAACCATAAGGCCCAAGGTTGCTACGTCAGTATTACCATTGGTTTGTGATTCAGGAATCAATTCCTCCGTTACCACAAAAATCATGGCACCAGCCGCAAAGGCCAAAGCATAAGGAATGATTGCCATCATCCACATAACAAGGGCAGCTCCCATAACAGCCCCTATAGGCTCCACGATAGCTGACATAGATCCCCAATAAAAGGCCTTGATACGAGATTTTCCATCTGCTCGAATAGGAACTGAGAGGGCTGCACCTTCAGGGACATTCTGCAAACCAATACCTATAGCTAAACCAATGGCTCCCATGAGACCAGCGAATGTCATATTGCCACCAGCCAAGGCTCCAAAAGTCACACCGACTGCCAATCCCTCTGGAAAATTATGAATGGTGATAGCCAAAAAGAGCAGGGCTGTCTTGGACAACTTTTTCTTACGAGGTTGAATACCTTCTGCTTTAGAGATGTCATTCCCCAAATGCAAATGGGGAACGACGGCATCAATCAAACGAAGGGCAACACCTCCAAGCAAGAAACCAGCTGCCGCAGGGAACCATGACCACTTCCCATAGCCATTTTGAGTCGCATAAGTTAAAGAGGGGTCCAAAAGCGACCAAAAAGAGGCCGCAATCATGACACCTGCCGCAAAGCCCATCATGATATCTAGCAATTTACGGCTAATATTCTTGAAGAAGAAAACAATGGCCGATCCGACAATGGTACAGCCCCAAGTAAAAAGACCAGCAAGCAAGGCCAAAAAGACCACATTTTGATGTAAAAGCCAAGTCACAGACACATCCTCCTACAAATGGTCAAAAGGATTGGTTGAGGACTGACTTTCAAGTATCGTCACATTCCAATCATGCTCAAGTTTCCAAGCCTCAAGTTTCTCAGCAATCTTTGAGATAAAAAGGGCTTCGATATGGTGCCCAGGATCAATTGCCAAGAGACCATTAGTAATCATTTCCTGTCCTGTATGGTAGTAAACATCACCAGTGATGAAGACTTGTGCGCCCTTTTTCAAAGCATCCTTGTAAAATCCTTGACCGCTACCTCCACAAATAGCCACACGGCTAACTAGAGGATTGTCATGATTATAACGAACCAAGCGAACACTATCTAAGGCAAAAACAGACTTGACTTTAAGAGCAAGTTCTTGAATAGTCTGAGGCACGATATCACCTACTCGACCGATTCCATGATTTTCAGAAGTCTGCGTTAAATAAGTAGTGTCTTTAATGTCAAGTAAGTCACAGAACCAATCATTAAGCCCATCATTAACGACATCAATATTAGTATGACTCACATAGACAGTAATATCATGCTTAACCAGGTCAAGTAAAATATCTCGGTCAGGCGAAGACACCAAATCCTTAACTGGACGAAAAATTGGAGCATGTTTAGCAATAATGAGGTCCACACCTTTTTCAATAGCTTCGGCTACCGTATTCTCACGAACATCCAAGGTAACCATGACCTTCTGAATCTCTTTGTCCAGACTACCAATCTGCAAGCCAACCACATCACCTTCCATAGAAAGCTCCTGTGGACAAAATTCTTCATAAGTCTTAATAAGTTCACTAGCTAACATGATTCAAAACCTCCTTAATGGTTTGAATTTTATCTTCAATAGCTGTACGATCAGCCTGATTGGCCAGTGGAATGGATCCTAAAGCAAGCTCTAATTTATTGATTTCGCGTTGCCATTTGAGCTGGAAAACCTGAGATTGGTCTTTCATGAGATGAGGACCAAAACGCACTTCCTTGTCCGAAAGGCTCATGTGTCCAGCCTCTGCAACCATGATTTCGTAGTATTTGCCATTTTCAGTCAAGATAGACTCTGCAATAATCTCAAAACCATTTTCCATCAACCAAATACGGAGATCATCTTCACGATTATTTGGTTGTAAAATCAGACGGTCTACGCCCTTAAGTTTGTCCTTTCCAGCATCAAGGATGTCAGCAATAAGACGTCCTCCCATACCACAAATCGTGATAGTGGTTACGTCATCAGCAGGCTCAAAGGCAGCCAAGCCATTAGCCAAGCGCACCTCCATTTTATCTTGGAAACCAGAAGCTGAGACATTAGCAAGAGCGGATTCATAGGGCCCTTTTACCACTTCTCCAGCAATAGCTGAAGTAATCAAACCTTTTTCAAGTAAATAAATCGGAAGATAGGCATGATCACTGCCTACATCCAAGAGTTTTGCGCCTTTGGGAACATAGGTTGCTACATCCTTAAGGCGTTGAGATAATTGTACGTACATGTTTCATCTTTCTATTTTTTTAAGTCTCTTCAATTATATCAAAAAAGGAGGTTGGTAAGAAATGCTTTTAACACATTTCCTAACAACTTCCTTTTTGCTTATACTTTCTCGCCTGTAAAGACGAAGAATTTAGAAATAATATAGTTCAATACAATGATAAGGACCTGAGAGAAGAGGCTCTCGATACCGTTTACCCAAGCATGACTATGACCAACAAATTGACCAATAATTTCTGGATAGGTATCGACCAAGAAATAGGCCAAAGCCAAATCCAAGACCAAGGTCAATAGGCGAGCACCCACAAACTTAACAAAGCGCGTAACCATACCAGTCTTTTCCTGATTAAAGACAAACATGTCATTTGTAAAAAAGGCAAAGATAATGGCAATCGCACTGGCTAAGACCGCCGAGAGTGTCCCCTGATTGGTCAACTGAAAAATCAAAATACGACTGACCATATAAACTAAAGTTGCCAAGACACCAAAGAAAAGGTACTTGAAAACTTCGGTAGCCATGAAGGCTCTGAGCTTAGCTATCATACTTAGTCCAATCCAATTTCTGCACGAACAACATCAGCAATCGTATCAACGTAATAGTTCACTTCATCATCTGTTGGTGCTTCTGCCATAACACGAAGGAGTGGTTCTGTACCACTTGGACGAACCAAGATACGTCCATTTCCAGCCATCTCAGCTTCCATTTTTTCAATGATAGCGGCAATGGCAGGAACTTCCATAGCTTTATCTTTCATGCTATTTTCCACACGGATATTAACCAATTTTTGTGGATAGATGGTCACTTCTGAAGCCAATTCAGACAAGCTCTTACCTGTTTCAACCATGACTTTAGTCAATTGGATTGCTGTCAACTGACCATCACCAGTTGTGTTGTAATCCATGATAATAACGTGTCCAGACTGTTCACCACCAAGGTTGTAGCCGTTTTTACGCATTTCTTCGACAACATAACGGTCACCAACAGCAGTCACTGCCTTGTTAATGCCTTCACGGTCAAGTGCCTTGTGGAAACCAAGGTTTGACATAACTGTTGTTACAATAGTATTTTTAGCCAACTCGCCTTTTTGAGACAAATGTTTACCAATGATATACATCACCTTATCACCATCAACAATATCGCCATTTTCATCAACAGCGATGAGACGGTCACTGTCACCATCAAAGGCAAGACCAATAGCTGAGCCAGTTTCTTTAACCAAGGCTTGCAACTGCTCTGGGTGTGTCGAACCAACACCAGCATTGATGTTAAGGCCATCAGGCTGGTCACCAATAACAGAGATTTCTGCGTTCAAGTCAAGGAATATGTTACGTGCAGATACCGCAGCTGCTCCATTAGCCGCATCCAAGGCAACTTTCATGCCACCGAGGTCAACACCTGTAGCCACCAAGAATTTTTCGTATTTACGAAGACCCTCTGGATAATCCACAAGTGTTCCAAGTCCTTCAGCTGAAGGGCGTGGAAGCGTATCTTCTGTAGCATCGAGAAGGGCTTCAATTTCCGCTTCACGCGCATCGTCCAATTTAAAACCATCGCCACCAAAGAACTTGATACCATTATCAAGAGCTGGATTATGGCTGGCTGAAATCATAACACCAGCGCTTGCATTTTCTGTACGGACCAAGTATGAGACGCCAGGTGTCGCAAGCACTCCAAGTTTGTAGACTTCAATACCCACTGAGAGCAAACCTGCTACTAAGGCAGATTCCAACATCTCACCAGAGATACGTGTATCACGTGCCACAAAAACTTTAGGACGGCCAGTCTCATGTTGGCTAAGCACATAACCACCAAAACGACCTAATTTAAAGGCCAATTCAGGCGTAAGTTCAACGTTTGCTTCTCCACGAACACCGTCTGTTCCAAAATATTTACCCATAATTTTAATATTAGTGCTTAAGCACTAAATCCTCCTTAAACTGTGATGCTGTTTAGCAAGAGTCAATCTAGTGAAATCTATCTAGATAATCTAACTTTATAAAATTTCGCCAATATTTTCAACCCTTGATTTTAAACATTTTTAATTGGTTACATTTTTATGAGATTAGTCCCTCTCAATCCCATCCATTATACATGAATTTAGGAAAAATGTAACTCCCCTATTTTTGCGTGACTTTTAAGTTAACCTTAACAGTGCCAGGCTGAACCGTAACACCTTCTGCCTTAAGGTCTATTGTTTTTGATGTGTCCTTAGTCACTTGGCTAATGTCCACAGGAACTGTGATGCTATCAATCTTATCCATAGCTTCTTGACTACCAACAATAGTCACATGCCCACGATTAAAGCTATAGCTGATACTAGACACATTGCTAGCCTTATCTCCAGTCAGTTCGACCTTAACAGGAACAGATTTGCTCAATTTTCGCAAACTAATCTTGGCATGCACCTTAGCTGGTGAGATTGAACTTGCTAGGACTGTTCCATTTGTCGAAACTGCTTGAAGGACCAAGTTCCCATCATAATCTTCAGACAGGTTGGAATCGCCTTCCAATACTGCTTGAACATGATCAATCTGGTTAATGATATCTTCACTCGAAGTTACCTCTACCTTGGTTGCATCCAGGCTAACTTTTTTAACTTCATAGCCATTTGCTAACTTATCTGATGTGATATTAGCTACGACGTCAAAGATCTTGCTGGCTTTTTTACCAATAGTCGCCGTCAAGGTTGATGGCGATACTTGCGCAGACATTCCAGCTGGAAGATCCTTAACCTGAATAGGTACTCGACTGGTTCCTTGACCCAGATTCGACAAATCAGCAACTAATTTAAAGTGACGCGTATCACTACTTGTCTCAGTCGTTAAAGCCAGCTGTGTTGTCGCTGTCAAATAGACTTCGGCATCATAGGAATAACCACTGATAAAGTACTTATCACTATCATATTTAATATCCACAGGAACCGATTCAACGGTTTGTGTAAAGGTATTAGATGCACTTGAGCTATTGTTTTTATTTTGCGTATTTCCCGACCATGCCGTGAAAAAGAGTACCACAGCAAAGAAGAGAGCAACTAGCATCTGCCATAAACGATCGTCTTTAAAGAAATTTACGAAACGCTTCATTTTTTGCTACCTCCCATCCAACGTTGGAAGAATGACTGACGTGGTTCTTGTTCTTTCAACAAGATAAGACTCAACTCTTGTTCAAATTCTTGAACAGAGAGATCATGGATGAAATTTCCCTTGTACGCAATTGAAATCGCACCAGTTTCCTCAGACACAACAAAGGTCAGTGCATCTGTCTGTTCTGAAAGACCAATGGCAGCCCTATGTCTAGTCCCAAACTCTTTGGAAATCTTATTAGATTCCGTCAATGGCAGATAAGAACAAGCCGTCGCAACCTTGTTATCTCTGATGATAACTGCCCCATCATGAAGCGGTGTATTTGGGATGAATATATTAATTAAAAGTTCCCCAGTCACCACCGCATCAAGTGGAATTCCAGTCGCAATCTGCTCTTGTAAGGTCTGAGTCTGTTCAATAGAAACCAGCGCCCCAATCTTACGAGGACTCATGTACTTAACAGCTTTAACGTAGGCTTGAACCAACTTCTCGTCTGAGCTAACCTCTTTATTTTGCAAAAAATGCTGAGGTGTCCGTCCAAAGGTTTCAAGTGCAGAACGAAGCTCTGGCGCAAAGATTACAACCGCCGCAATGGCCCCATAGTTGATAACCTGATTCATCAAATAAGAAATCGTCGTGAAGCCTATAAAATCAGAAATCAGTTTGACTAAAATAAATAAGACAACCCCTTGAACAAGGGTCATAATTTTTGTCCCTCGTAGGGCCCTAATAAAGCGATAAATTAAAAAAGCAACAATCAATATGTCCAAACTATTGACGATAACTTTCAGCGGACTATCAAAGAGTGACCGCCAAAAATCAATATCAATGGACGAAAGTATTCCCATACATATCACACTTTCTTTTAATTTTTAAACAGTTTCTATTATACCACGAATTCTAACTATTTTGAGACTACAATCACTACTTTTTGTGATAAAATAAATTCATGACTATGAAAACTACCATGGGAATTCTGGCGGGTAAAGCTAGCCATTTCGTCCTTTCAAAATTGGGACGTGGCTCAACCCTGCCTGGAAAAATCGCCCTTAAATTTGACAAAGATATTTTAGACACTTTAGCCAAGGATTACGAGATTGTCGTTGTCACTGGAACCAATGGTAAGACTCTGACAACAGCTTTAACAGTAGGAATTCTTAAAGAAGCTTTTGGTGAGATTGTGACCAACCCTAGTGGAGCCAACATGATCACAGGAATCACTTCTACTTTCCTAACAGCTAAAAAAGCCAAGTCTGGTAAGAAAATCGCTGTCTTGGAAATTGACGAGGCTAGCCTTCCAAAAATCACTGAATACATCACTCCAAGTCTTTTTGTCTTCACAAATATTTTCCGTGACCAAATGGACCGCTATGGTGAAATCTATACCACTTATCAGATGATTTTAGATGGTGCTGCTAAGGCACCTGAGGCCACTATTTTGGCCAATGGGGACAGTCCTCTCTTTAATTCTAAAGAAGTGGTCAATCCTGTACGCTTCTATGGTTTTGACACTGAAAAACACGCTCCAGAGCTGGCACATTATAATACCGAAGGAATTGTCTGCCCTAAATGTGAGAGCATTCTTCAGTATCGCCTCAATACTTATGCTAATTTGGGTGACTATGTATGCCTCAACTGTGACTTCCACCGTCCAGAATTAGACTATAAGCTAACAGAGTTGACTAAAATCACTAACACTACTTCTGAATTTGTCATTGATGGACAAGATTACAAGATTAATGTCGGTGGTCTTTATAACATCTACAATGCCCTTGCTGCAGTCTCTGTCGCTGAATTCTTCGGAGTGGCTCCAGAGCAAATCAAAGCTGGTTTTGATAAGAGTCGTGCTGTCTTTGGTCGCCAAGAAACCTTTAAGATTGGTGACAAATCATGTACTCTCGTACTAATTAAGAATCCAGTAGGAGCCAGCCAAGCTCTCGATATGATTAAACTTGCAGATTATCCGTTTAGCTTGTCAGTCCTTCTTAACGCCAATTATGCTGATGGTATTGATACTAGCTGGATTTGGGATGCCAACTTTGAAAGCATTATCGAGATGGATATCCCTGAGATTAACGCTGGTGGTGTTCGCCATTCTGAAATTGCCCGCCGTCTTCGTGTAACCGGCTATCCAGAAGAAAAGATTACGCAAGCAGAAAAACTTGAAGATATTATGGCCTTGATTGAAAAACAAGATTGCGATCATGCCTATATCTTAGCGACCTACACTGCCATGCTTGAATTCCGTGATATTCTTGCTCAACGTCATGCTGTCGGAAAGGAGATGAACTAATGACTTATACTTCACTCAAATCTCCAGAAAATCGTGACTACACCTATGACCTAAATGTTGCCCACCTTTATGGTAATCTACTCAATACCTACGGTGACAACGGAAATGTTCTTATGATCAAATACGTGGGTGAAAAACTTGGTGCTAAGATGACCTTCGACATCGTTTCAGTTGGTGATGACTTCGACAAGGACCACTACGACATGGTCTTCTTTGGAGGTGGTCAAGACTACGAACAATCCATCGTTGCTAAAGACCTCCCAACTAAGCGTGAGGCTATTGGTCAATTCATCCAAGATAACAAAGTAATTCTTGCCATCTGTGGTGGTTTCCAACTTCTTGGTCAATATTACATCCAAGCTAATGGTGTCCGCATTGATGGTATCGGTGTTATGGGCCACTACACCCTTAATCAAGAAAATAATCGTTATATTGGTGACATCAAGATCCATAACGAAGAGTTCGATGAAACTTACTATGGCTTTGAGAATCACCAAGGGCGTACCTTCCTCTCTGATGATGAAAAACCACTTGGAAAAGTGGTCTACGGTAATGGTAATAACAAGGAAGACGGTTCTGAGGGTGTCCACTATAAAAATGTTTATGGTAGCTACTTCCATGGACCAATTCTTTGTCGTAACGCCAACCTGGCCTACCGTTTGGTCACTACTGCCCTTCGTAACAAATATGGCCAAGACATTAAATTGCCAAGTTACAATGACATTCTTTCAAGCGAAGTCGCTGAAGAATACGCAGATACTAAATCAAAAGCAGAATTTGAAAAATAATTCTATGACATAGCAAAATAGCGAAACCCTTAGGGTTTCGCTATTTTTTCATATCTATTTCCAAAGTCGTCTTTTCTTCAATCTGTCTTCAATTTTTCGATTATCAATCCTTAGAATGGCAATCATATCAAACAAGAGCCAAGTACGTTTAGGATAAACAATGTATTTGGGAGACCAAATTGGAGAGAACTTCTCCTTATAACGTTGGAGCCCACTAAAAGAGTAAAAACGCTGCGCAAAGACATAGACCAAATTGGCAACCTTCTCTTCCAAAAAACTATCTTCTTCAGTACCCACATTCGCGAGTGGAGCCATTCCCATATCAAAATACTGCTTTCCTTCTGCTTGGAAGTACTGGAAGAGTTTCACAAAGAGGTAATCCATGATACCTTCGGGTGCCTTTTCAAAGTCATAACGCATAAGGTCAATCGTCGCCACCCGTTTGTTTTTGGTTGGCATGATGTTGGCAAAGGCTACAATTTCTCCCTCCTCACTCTCAACAATAGCAATCGGTGCTTGCTGCAGATAGGCTTCATCAAAGAAACCAAGGGAGAAGCCCTTCTCCTTACGACCGTTAAGCCAAATATCTGAGACAGCCTTCATTTCTTGCATCTGAGTCTCTGAAAATGGAGGGTCAAGTAACTTAAACTGGAAACCTGCTTTTTCAACACGATTGGTTGGCTTACGGAACTTCTTACCATGTTTACCATCAACAGAAAATGACGTCAAATCAACCATGGCATTTTCCCCAAATTTCATAAAATCAAAGCCATAATCATGAAGCATCAGGGTAATACTCTCATCTGCCTCATAAAACAAGGCTTGTAAATTCCAATCCGATAAGGTCTTCAAGAAAGATTCCCAAGCTACTCGGTAATAGTTTTCATTACCTATCGGATTTCCCATAACCACACACTTGTTACTGGTTTGTGCAAATTGGAAAACTACCTGGTCTTGTCCATCGACACGATACCAAAAGAGGCGTTTATCATGTAAATAAGCCAGGGCACTTTCTGATGCACCTCCATATTTCTCAAGGAGAGCTGTGAAGCGCTCATCATCCATGCTTTGACCAAAAGGCCTGCGGGGTGCCAAAATTCTCAAGACTCCCCAAACAATAGTTGCAATGATAACTGATGCCAGTAAAATATCAAACCAAATATGAACAAAATGTCCAAGAACATCCCGATTCTTAGGTGGCAATAAATGAGACCAAAAACCGCTGCCACCCAAAACGAGGAGAACCAGAATCGTAAAGGCTAGGAAAAGGAAATCCTTGGTTTTGTCTTCCCAACTATAAACAAAGTAACGATGATACAACCTCTTTCTGATGATCAACATAAGCACCAAAGAGAGTAAAATTAGGAAAGACATGGCCCATGAAATACCATTGAGATTGACATAAATTAAGGCCAAGACAAAGGTTATCAAGGAGGCAACAAAAGCACCCTTAACCCGACGTCTAATGAGACGAGCCATGAAAATGAATAGGGTACCAAATAGGATACTTGGGAATTGCCAAATCAACTGCTCCTGAATAGGATCAAAACGGCTAATAAAGTAGACATTAGCCAAGCGTTCAGGGATTAGGGCAGACAAAATCAAGAAAATCCCTAAAAAACGTAGCAAATAGACGAGAAAACGGTGGAGACTTCCACCAAATACTCGTGAAGAAAGTTTGAAGTATTTCTCGTTGATACGTCCTCCCATGTGTTTGAAAAAGAAGACAACACCAAGCATGAAGGGAATAACGTAGTAGGTTAAACGAAAGAGCAAGAGCAGACTAACCGCAAGAGCATTGCTAACCCCCATAGAGGTCAGACCGGTAATCACAATCAAATCGAAACTACCAATACCACCCGGAATCATAGAGAAGATACCAATAATAACCGCTAGGAAATAAAGTGGAACCAGATTATAAAGTGGAACATGTAAGCCCATTAAATAAGCCACACTGACAAAGCTCCCTAGGGCCGTTCCCCATTCAGCTGTCGAAGCTAAAAGAAGACTTAGCCTCGTTTTCAACGGTACTTGACCAAAATAAGTTAACTTTTCACGACTAGAAACAAAGAAAATAAAAGGCAGATAAAGGAAAATACCCAATAAGAGTAACCAATATTTTCTTAAGTCTGGACTTAGAGGGAAGAACCAAAAGACAGCGAATACCAAACCACTTAAAAGGGATAGACCCGACATAAAATAAGGCAATAAACGAGAAAGTGCCTTAACACCTGTCTTTTCCTGCCCATCCTCAGAATAAAAGGAATATCGCAGACCCACATCGACCAAACCAGCAAAACCAGCCAAGTTATTAATGGTATTGACAGCCCAACTTGTTTCTAAGATATAGGATTTGGAATAATCCGTTTCTAGCTCCTTATTCAGTATGATGTCATAAAAGAGCATGGGGGAGACAGCGACTAGTCCGATGACAGCCATCAAAACAAGATGCCAAATAGACAAACCGGACAGAGCTGACTCCAGTGACTCTAAAGTGATGGTCCGTTTTAGACGAACCAATTCTATGACGACAAGAACCGTAATCGAGATAAAGAAGATGGATTTAACGGCCGCTTTTAAAGGTTGAAGTCTCTCTAAAAGACGCTTCATGCCACCACCTCTTTTCGACTAATTCTCACAAGTTCACGAATCATTTGATTAAAGACCTTATATTTACGTTGAGCTAGACGATGTCCTTCTCGACGTTGGACATAGAGCTTATGAATAGGAAAGAGTTCTGAAATCTCTCTAGAATGCCTAATACTGATAACATCCCTTTGCCCCATAACTACCCAAACAGGATAGGCAGCCTGATGTAGACGTTCCCTATCTAGTGGCAAGTCATGAAGCATCAGACCCGTTACCTGAGCCATGATATCCATTTTAGATGAAAATGGTGACAAGGCTTTTAAGCAAAGATATTGTATATAGACCGCGAATCTTGAGCATCTCGTCAACCCATTAAAGGTCATATTTCCCGCATTAAGCAAGAGCCCTGCAATCCGGTCAGGATAACGACTAGCATAAACCATAGCCAAATTAGCACCGTCACTATGACCGACAAATAAGGCCTTCTTAATATTCAAATATTGCAAAATTTCCTCCAAATCGGCAGCCATCTGTTCAAAGGTCATCTTGACACTCTGACGACTGGACCTGCCGTGATTACGACTATCAATGAAAATTAAACGATAGTCTCGATACAGAATTCCTTGCTTACCAAAGTAATTCCCTGACAAATTATTGCCATGCAAAAAAACAATTGGAAAGCCTTTACCGAGATCACGATAATAGATGATTTGACCATCTTTCACTTTGAATTCCATAATATTACCTACCTTTTCACTAACGCATTCTTATACGATAATTAGTCTTATAAGGCATTAGGGCTGATGAATTGGACTTATCACATTCCAAAATCATCTAACCCCCTTCACTCCATTATAACACTTCCACTAGGCAAGAGTCAGAATATTTGTGCATTTTCTGCAAAAAGAAAAAGCCTTTTCAGGCTTCTCCTCTTATTGTTCGAAAGTTTGTTGAGCGATGAGCTTATTATAGTTTTCTTCATCTTCTTGGTTATCACGGACAACCTTAGATACTGTAAATGAAGATGAAATCAAACCAACACATCCCATGAGGTAGTAACCCTTAACCATCAAAGGCTCTTTAAGGGTATAGAGGCCTACCAACATCAAGATTACGAAGAAGGCAAATGATCCCCATGCCATCATGTTGAAAGATGTTGTGTTACGATACACTTTTTTCTTTACTTTGTTCATAAAGTTAGTCTCCTTTTATATACTAAGACTATTATACCAACAATGTAAGCCTTTCACAACTCAAAACATGAAAAGGCTCTCATCATTCCTTAACCTTCCAACTGTTCTGATAAGTCACTCCACTCTTCCATCAGAGCTTCTTGAGAAACTGATAAGTCATCCAGCTCTTTCTGCAAGTCAGACAATTCTGCCACATCATTTGTTTCAAGCATGGCAGCAGAAATTTCCTCCAAGCGTTCCTCAATCGTCTCTAGCTCATTTTCAATTTGCTCAATGCGTCGACTTAGTTTACGCATCTCTTTTTGATTGGCTTTTTGAGCTTGATAATCACTAGCTCCCGCTGAAGCCACTTGGACTTCCTCTGATACTTGATTTTCCTCTGCTTCAAGACGTGCTAACTCTTCAAGCTCCGCCTTCTTCTCAAGGTAGTAATCGTAATCTCCAAGATAAATGGTTGCCCCATCCTCAGAAATTTCCATCACTTTGGTTGCCACACGGTTGATAAAGTAACGGTCATGGCTGACAAAGAGAAGCGTTCCATCAAAGTCAATGAGGGCATTTTCCAAGACTTCCTTGCTATCAATGTCCAAGTGGTTGGTCGGCTCATCTAGGATGAGAAAGTTGTTGTTTTCCATTGATAATTTAGCTAGGAGCAGACGAGCTTTCTCACCACCAGAAAGCATGGAAACAGACTTTTTGACATCATCACCTGAGAAGAGAAAAGCCCCCAGACGGTTACGAATCTCAACTTCAGGAGTCGTCGCAA
Organism: Streptococcus sp. 21.1; assembly: GCF_016648635.1. Taxonomy (NCBI): domain Bacteria; kingdom Bacillati; phylum Bacillota; class Bacilli; order Lactobacillales; family Streptococcaceae; genus Streptococcus; species Streptococcus sp. 21.1. The sequence continues at coordinate 89,174 of NZ_JACLQL010000005.1, forward strand.
AATCATTCCACAACTCATCAAGTACTGTGTTCAACGGTGTCAAGGCAGATTGGGTTTGATCATAATACCCCACTTCAACATTAGCACCATAGGTTGACGTTCCCTTGATAAAAGGCAATTTACCCACTACCGACTTGATAAAGGTTGTTTTCCCGATACCATTTGGACCAACGATGGCAATGGCATCCATCTTCTTAACATCCAGGGAAATAGGCTCTGAGAGAATCTCGTCGTCATAACCAATAGCAGCATCCTTAACTGTCAAGACCACATTCCCAGAGACCTTATCCGCATGAAAAGTCATATTAGCTGACTTCTGGCCTTCTGTTGGCTTATCCAGACGTTCCATTTTCTCTAGCTGTTTACGACGGGCTTGAGCACGCTTAGTTGTAGAAGCACGGACAATATTACGATTAACAAAGTCCTCCAACTTAGCAATTTCCTTTTGTTGTTTTTCGAAGTTCTTTGCTTCAGTGGCCAACTTTTCAGCCTTAAGGTCCATGAATTTTGAATAGTTTCCGACATAACGATCTAAACTATGTTTGGTCAAATCCAGGGTTACTGTCGCCACCTTATCCAAAAAATAACGGTCGTGACTGACAATGATTAGAGCTCCCTGATAATTGACCAGGTAATTCTCCAACCAGGCGATGGTTTCAATATCCAAGTGGTTAGTCGGTTCATCCAGTACCAAGAGTTCAGGCTTCTCAAGCAGCATTTTCGCCAAAGCTAAGCGCGTGTTTTGCCCTCCAGAAAGATCTGAAATAGGCATCTCCCACATGCTTTCATCAAACTTAAAACCATTGAGAATGGCTCTGATATCAGATTCATAGGTGAAACCACCTCGCTGTCTGAAATCCTCAGAAAGGCGATCGTAGTCAGTCATTAACTTGTCCAAGTCTGACCCAGTTAACTCAGCCATCTTCATTTCCATGTCACGAAGGCGTTTTTCGTCTGCACGAAGACCTGCAAAAACATTTAACATTTCCGCATAGATGGTATTGCTAGACTCAAAGCGACTATCCTGAGCTAAGTAAGACAAATTCAAATCACGTTTTGTGTTGATTTCACCACTTGTCGGCGCTTCCTCTCCAACCAAAATTTTCAATAGGGTTGATTTTCCAGCACCGTTACGTCCAACAAGGGCAATACGATCACGTTCATCTACCTGAATATTAATATTATCAAAGAGCACATCCCCTGAGAAAGAGCGCTCAATCTTGTTTCCTTGTAAAATAATCATAACGTTTCAATTATACCAAAAAAGCCAAGCTCCTGCTTAGGCTTTCTGACTTTCTTTCAAAATGCTTGCTACCTTAGTATTAATCAAATCGATAGCAACAGTATTTGTGACACCTTCAGGAATCACCACATCTGCGTAGCGTTTCGTAGGTTCGATAAACTGGTGGTACATAGGTTTAACCACACTGATATATTGCTCAATAATACTATCCAAGCTACGGCCACGCTCTTCCATGTCACGCTTGATACGACGGATAATACGAATGTCATCATCAGTATCTACAAAAAGCTTGATATCCATCAAATCACGCAAGCGTTTATCCTCAAGTACCAAAATCCCTTCAACAATGAAGACATCCTGTGGTTCCTGACGATAAGTCTTTTCACTACGAGTGTGTTGGGTGTAGTCATAAATCGGAATATCCACTGGACGCCCAGCAATCAGCTCATTGATGTGTTCAATCATAAGATCTGTATCGAAGGCAAAGGGATGGTCGTAGTTAGTTGACACACGCTCTTCAAAAGTCAAATGTGACTGATCCTTATAATAAGAATCATGCTCAATCATAGCAATTTTCTCATCTGGAAAATTTGATAGAATGGCACGAGAAACACTGGTCTTACCTCCACCAGAGCCACCCGTAACCCCAATAATAATCGGTTTTTTAGGCATGGTAAATTCCTATCTAATATAGTCTTTCTTATTTATTCTACACTAAATCATGATATAATAAAAGCAAATCCATATAGAAAATGAGACTTTTATGTTTAAAAACTTTCCTGAACAATGGCAAGACCTCCTTAAAGAAAAAGGAATCACTACAGAGACTGCCATTCAAAAAGAACTCTTTGCACCAATCGCTGAAGGAGACAATATCCTAGGTATCAGTCCTACAGGAACAGGTAAAACTCTAGCCTACCTTCTCCCATTGCTCCTCTCACTCAAGCCCAAAAAATCTCAGCAATTGCTTATCCTAGCACCCAATTCAGAGCTTGCTGGACAGATTTTTGATGTGACCAAACAATGGGCTGAGCCACTAGGACTCACTGCCCAACTCTTCCTTTCTGGCTCTAGTCAAAAGAGACAAATTGAGCGCCTGAAGAAAGGACCGGAAATTCTCATCGGAACACCTGGCCGTGTCTTTGAGCTGATTAAACTCAAAAAGATCAAGATGATGAATGTCAACACCATCGTCCTAGATGAATTTGATGAGCTTCTCAGTGATAGCCAATACCACTTTGTGACAAAAATCAGCCACCATGTTCCTCGTGACCATCAAATGATTTATATTTCGGCAACCAACAAAATTGATGATCAAAATCTTGTCGAAAATACCATCGTTTATGACCTATCTGATCAAGAACTTGACACCATCAAACATTATTTTATCAGTGTTGATAAACGCAACCGTGTCGAACTTCTCCGTAAGTTCTCCAATATACCTGACTTCCGTAGTCTTGTCTTTTTTAACAGTCTATCTGACCTTGGGGCTACTGAAGAACGCCTCCAATTTAACGGGGCTTCAGCGGTATCATTGGCTAGTGACATCAACGTCAAATTCCGTAAGGTTATCTTGGAAAAATTCAAGAATCATGAGATTTCACTCTTACTCGGTACTGACCTCTTGGCACGCGGCATCGATATTGAAAATCTAGAGGTAGTCATCAACTTCGATATTCCTCGAGATCGCGAAGCCTATACTCACCGTGCAGGACGTACTGGTCGTATGGGAAATGAAGGTAGCGTCATTAGCTTTGTAACCCATCCAGAAGACCTCAAAAAACTTAAAAAATTCGCCAAAGTTTCAGAACTGGTTCTTAAAAATCAAGAACTTCACGAAAAATAAGGCACGACAAAAGCACTTCAGTTTACTCTGAAGTGCTTTTAACATATACAGACTAGGCTTTTTTACCAAAGTCCTCAATCATTTGTTCCATTTCCTCACGACTTGGAGTTGTCAACATATAGAGGAAGTCACCTTGCAACTCTGCAAAGGCTGCGGGCATGATTTTCTTAACTTTAAGTTGTTCACGATACTTATCAAAAAGTTCTTCTTCTGAATAAGCATAGTGAGAGCTTGCACGACGTGAAGTCGCCAAACAGTAAAGTGGCTCAAACTGAGAAGCTGGGAATGGTTCGCCAGCAACGATATCCGCATACCCCTTGTACAAATCGAAAGAGTGAGCATAGTTATACACGTCGATTGTGAAACCACCTGCTGGACGGTTGTTATATTCAATAGCAATATAATCGTCACCATCACGGAAGAACTCAATATGGAAGAAACGTTCCTTCATACCAAATTCTTTGACAATTGCCTCACCATACTTACGTAACTTAGGATCCATTTCCTTAAGAACGTAGTAAGAATTATCCATCTTGTAAATCATCAAGTCAAGTGGTGTGTGGGCATAATCAAAAGTTGTCGAGAAGACAATATTACCATCATGATCAATCAAACCATCGAAAGTACAGATTTCGCTTGAAGTTACAAATTTTTCAAAGAAATAAACTGTTTCATGATCCCACTCAGCCTTAAAGTGATTGATATCATCTTCTGTTTCAAGTTTGAAGGTTGCAGCTGCACCAACCCCATTATCTGGCTTAGCAATCATTGGAAGACCGATTTCTTTCACAGCTTTATCCACATCTTCATTAGTTTTAATGACAGCACCAGGTACAACTGGAACTCCAGCTTTTTGGAAGAGTTTTTTCATTTCAGACTTAAATTTAGTCTTCTTAAGATCTTCTGGCTTAGCACCAAAAACATTGAACTGTTCACGAAGAGCAGCATCCAATTCCAACCAGTATTCGTTATGAGATTCGATTCGGTCAATTGGTCCGTGTTTATAGAAAAGAAAGGCTACCGCACGTTTAACTTCATCCAAGTTTTCCAGATTGTCTACACGGAAGTACTCAGTCAAAGCCTCTTTCAAAGGTTGATCCAATTGTTCATAAGGCTCTTGACCAATACCAAGAACAGTGATGCCCTTATTAGCAAGTTCAACTGTAAACTGTTGGAAGTTTTGTGGATAGTATGGTGAAATAACAAGATAATTCATTAGTAATTCCTCTTTTATAGTTATTTAGATGGGATGGACAAAGAAGTTATAGGTTCATATTGTCAAGGAAATAAGGCATTTGTTTACGCCACCATTCCCAATCGTGAGCGACATCATGACCCCACTCAGAGAACCAAGCTGGAATATTCTTTTGTTCAAAGGCTTCCTTGAGTTTATAGTAAGATGGAAGACCATCTTGTTCCCAAGCACCAAGACCTGTACATACGATGATCTCAGCTTGACGGTAGCGGTCGATAAACCAACCATCATTTTGGTTCCAGATATAATCTGATGGGGAATTTTGGTAAATAGCTTCATCCCCTCCAAACTCACCCACAAAGAAACGAGCATCGTAGACACCACTAAGGGCTACTACTTTATTGAAAACATCAGGGTGTTGCAAGAAGAAATTAAGCGCATGGTAAGCACCCATTGAACATCCTGTTGTCATCATTGGATCAAACCAACCAGTTTTGTGTTTGATAAATGGAATAGCTTCTTCAATAACATAACGTTCATAGGCACGGTGCATTTCAGCACGATCGTGTGGATTTTTCCAATCACAAAGCCAGCTTTCACTGTCCACACTTGAAAGCGTAAAGAATTGTACGCGTCCTTCTTCGATAAAACGTGCACAAGCATCAATCATACCAAAGTCATAGTATTCGTTATGGCTACCACCTGATGAAGCAAAAACCACAACAGGGATACCAGCGTGCCCATAACGGTTAACATACATTTCACGATTAAGTTGACCACTCCAGTGGCTAAGATGTTCGATATTCATATTTATATTCCTTTTCCTAAATTAAATTAAATTAATTTGCGTTAATAAAGACTAGTCCCATTTTTCAGCGAAAAAGCGAAGACAGTCTGGTAAATTCTCGGCCCAAGCTTCTTCATTGTGTTCAGCACCAGATTGAATGTGAATCTTGATATTTTCCAAATCAACCCCACGAGCAATCAAATCATGATAATAGCTCAATGAAGAGTCTATATAAGCCTGCTTAATATTACCAGCCATCAAGGTCTTGTCAGTATCATCAGCTTCCTCAGTTCCTACATATATGTAGACACGTTGATCTGAATCGAGCTTTTGACGCGACATGTAACGATCAAAAGCATCCTGATGCAACCAGTTAGCTGAAGAAAATACCCCAAGACAACCAATCTGCTCCTTATAATCAAGCCCCATAAACTGAGTAATATTACCACCGAGAGATGAACCAATCATAGCTGTGTGCTGACGGTCAGAGAGGGTACGGTATTCCTTATCAATAAAGGGTTTAACCACATCCATGACAAACTCTGCATACTCTACACCCTTACCTCCGAACTGGACACCAGGGATATTAGATTCTTGGTACTTCCACGCAGAATACTCATTCATACGGCCAGGACCATCATTATCAATAGCTACAACAATCATGCGCGAAATATCAGGATTACGCTTGATTGTTGGGATAATCTTCCAAGAATAGCCAGAAAACGACTCCTTACTATAAAGAACATTCTGACCATCATGGAAATACACGACAGGGTAAGAACGATCTGTATCCGTTTCATAGTTCTTAGGTAGAAGAACACGCACACGACGAAGTTGACCAGTGTATGGTACCTCTAACTCATGCGTCTTCATAACCAAGTAAAAATAAGATTTATTCATTGTCAGAAAACTCTCTATATTCGAAATTTAGTTCTATTATACCATATTTTAAAAGAAAAAGAGCCCCTATTATTGGGACCCTTTACACTTTTTTAATGATTGAATAGCTACACTCTTAGTAGTTTGCGATATCAAATACTGTTGATTTCACACGAGTCATAGCTTCGATAGAGTATTTCACACCTTGAGTTCCGGCACCAGATCCTTTAACACCAAGGAATGGGAAGTTATCTGTACCACGTTGTGTTTTGTTGTTGATGTGAACTGTACCAACTTCAAGTTGTTCAGCAATTGCAAATGCACGTGGGTAGTCTTGTGTGAAGACAGCACCTTGAAGTCCAAATTCAGATTCGTTAGAAATCTTGATTGCTTCTTCAACTGAAGATACACGGATGAATGGCAATACAGGACCAAATGGTTCTTCCCAAGCAAGACGCATATCAGTTGTTACATGGTCAAAGACTGCTGGGTAAATAAGGTTACCTTCACGTTTCAATTCAGTTTTAGCAGTAGCACCTTGTTCAACTGCATCATCAATCAAACCTTGAACGAAGTCAGCAGCTTTTGTATCGATAAGTGGTGTAACGCTTGCGCTTTCTTCAGGCATACCAACAGTGATATTACCTACCAAAGCAGTTACTTTTTCTACCAATTCATCTGCAACGCTATCCATTACAAGGACACGTTTGATAGCTGTACAACGTTGACCTGAATAGTCAAAGGCACCAGCAACAATGTTTTTAGCAGTCAAGTCAAGATCAGCATCTTCAAGAACGATAGCGGCATCTTTACCACCAAGTTCAAGCATGATTGGACGCATAGCTGCCAAACGACCGATATTTTCACCAACTGGTGTTGAACCTGTAAAGTTGATGAAATCAACTGCTTTGTGCTCAACAATGTAGTCACCGATAACAGAACCACGACCTGTGATAGAGTTCAAGACACCTGCAGGGATACCAGCTTCTACAAATGCTTCAACCAAAAGAAGACCTGAGATAGAACCTTGTGTTGGTGGTTTGAAGGCAACAACGTCACCAGCAATCAAGGCAGGAGCAATTTTAGAACCAGCCAAGTTTACTGGGTAGTTAAATGGAGAGATAGCAAGGACAAGACCTACTGGTTCGCGACGAACAACAGCGATTTTTTTCTTGCTACCAGCGTCAAATGCACCACCTTCAAGTACTTCACCTTCCAAACGCAAACCTTCTTCAGCTGCATAGTGGATGATTTCAGCAGTACGAACGACTTCACCGATTGCAGATTTCAAACCTTTAGAGATTTCTTTAGAAAGAACTTGACCGATCTTTTCTGCATCACGTTCCAAGATATCTGCTGCTTTATGAAGGTAAGCTGCACGTTCAGCATATGAAAGCGCACGCCATGCTGGGAGTGCTGCTTTAGCTGCTGCGTAGACTTCGTCTACTTCAGCTTGGCTCATTGCTGGAACTGATCCAAGTTCCTCACCGTTTGCAGGTGCATAGATAGTAATTTCGTTTTCAGATGTTTTCCACTCACCATTGACATAGTTTTTGTATTGTTTAGCCAAGATAGTAACTCCTTTTATCTATTTATAAGACCTATTTTATCATTTTTTTAGAAATATTCCAAGATTTAAACGAGAATTATTCAGAAAATTTTGACAAAAAATAGTTAAAATTATTAACCTAGGTTAGCGGTATTCTACTCCTAACTAAAGAATGAGTCAATTATTTTGTCTCCGTTTAGATATAAAAAAAGTGAAAGCCTAAGCCTCCACTTTTTATGATTAGTCTACGTTAACGTATTCTTTTGAAAGTTCAAGAACTTCTTCCATTGTTGCACATTCAGTAAGAGCACGGTTAGCGTATTCTTCCATTTTAGCTGTGTCAAGTTTCTTCATCAAGCTACGTGTACGAAGAACAGATGTCGCTGACATTGAGAACTCATCCAAGCCCATTCCAACAAGAAGTGGAACAGCAGTTTGGTCACCGGCCATTTCACCACACATACCAGCCCATTTACCTTCAGCATGAGCAGCTTTGATAACATTGTTAATCAAACGAAGGATTGATGGGTTATATGGTTGGTAAAGGTATGAAACTTGTTCGTTCATACGGTCAGCAGCCATTGTGTATTGGATAAGGTCATTTGTACCAATTGAGAAGAAATCAACTTCCTTAGCAAATTGGTCAGCAAGCATAGCTGCAGCTGGGATTTCAATCATGATACCTACTTCGATATCGTCTGCAACGGCAACACCTTCAGCAACCAATTTAGCTTTTTCTTCTTCAAGAATACCTTTAGCAGTACGGAACTCAGTCAACAAAGCAACCATTGGGAACATGATACGCAATTTACCGTGAACAGATGCACGAAGCAAAGCACGCAATTGTGTACGGAACATTTGATTACCAGTTTCAGAGATAGAAATACGCAAAGCACGGTAACCCAAGAATGGGTTCATTTCTTTAGGAAGGTCGAAGTAAGGGAGTTCCTTATCCCCACCGATATCCATTGTACGAACGACAACAGGTTTACCGTTCATACCTTCAAGAACTGCTTTGTAAGCTTCATATTGGTCATCTTCAGTTGGGAAGTCTTGAGAATCCATATACAAGAATTCTGTACGATAGAGACCAACAGCTTCTGCACCGTTATCATTTACACCTTCAACGTCTTTAGGTGTACCGATGTTAGCAGCCAATTCGAAATGTTTTCCATCAGCAGTAACTGTTTGAGCATCTTTAAGGAGAGCCCATTCAGCTTTTTGTTTAGCGTAAGCTTCACCAGCTGCTTTGAACTCAGCAATTTGCTCTTCAGTTGGGTTGATAACAACTTCACCAGTAATACCTGAAACAGCCAAAACATCACCATCTTTGACAAGTTCTGTGATGTTATTTGTTCCAAGAACAGCTGCGATTTCAAGTGTACGCGCCATGATAGCTGAGTGACTTGTACGTCCACCGATGTTAGTAACAAAGGCTTTTACGTACTTTTTGTTCAACTGAGCTGTATCAGATGGTGTCAAGTCATGAGCAACAACGATTGATTCTTCGTTGATTGTTGCTGGGTTAGGCAATTTCTTACCAAGCAAGTTAGCAAGAACACGTTTTGTAACGTCACGAATATCCGCTGCACGTTCTTGCATGTATGGGTTGTCTTCCATACCTTCAAAAATAGCGATAAACATGTCTGTTACTTCTGTCAAAGCAGCTTCAGCATTAACTTGTTTAGCACGGATAGTTTCTTTAATTTGACCAGTCATTTCTGGGTCAGCAAGAACCATCAAATGAGCATCAAAAACGGCTGCCGCTTCTTCACCAAGGCTTTCAACTGCTTTTTCACGGATAACAGAAAGCTCGTCTTGTGACGCCGCTAGAGCAGCATCTAGACGAGCCTCTTCTGCACTTGTATCTTCAACTGTTACAGTTTCAAATGACAAGTCCGGTTGAACAAGCAGATATGCCTTAGCAACTGCAACACCATCAGATGCTGCGATTCCTTTAAGCATTTCTGTCATATTCTTATGCCAATCCTTCTTTTGTCATTGTTTCTGCGATTGCTGCGATTGCATCATCAGCATCAGCACCTTCTGCAGAGATAGTTACGTCAGCACCTTGACCAACACCAAGGCTCATAACACCCATGATTGATTTAAGGTTAACTGCTTTACCTTTGTAGTCAAGAGTGATATCTGAAGCAAATTTGCTAGCTGTTTGAACAAGCAAAGTAGCTGGACGTGCGTGGATACCTGTTTCTGCAACAATGTGGAAATCTTTAGAAGCCATAATGGATTCTCCTTCTTAGTTTGGAATATTTGAGTTATCAATGATAACCCTTACAATTTAGAATTATAACATAGCTAATTGAGATTATCAAGGTTAAAACGTACTTTCTACAAGTTTTTCGAAAGCTTGTCTCTCATTTTACTGCTCATTTTCATTTTTCAAAACATAAGCAAATACTAGTCTCTAGTTATTTACAACATTTTCAGAAAATTTCTTTCATGGTGTTTTCAATCGTTAATTTTCATTTTCGAGCAAAAACAATCACATAATTGAAAGAATTTGATTGCTAAAGGCACTCGTTGAATAAGCTTGTTTCCCAAATGCCAAGTCAGCTGTAAAGATATCAGCTTTAAATGTCTTTTCAATAGCACTTGTAATCAGTTGAGCTGCCTCAGTCCAACCAATATAATCTAGAAGCATGCAGCCAGATAATAGAACTGAGCAAGGATTAGCCTTATCTTGATCCGCGATATCCGGAGCTGTTCCATGTGTTGCTTCAAAAATAGCATGACCTGTTTGATAGTTAATATTGGCTCCAGGGGAGATGCCGATACCACCAACTTGTGCAGCTAAGGCGTCACTGGCATAATCACCATTCAAGTTGGTTAAGGCAACAACATCAAATTTTTCTGGATTTAAAAGAATCTGTTGTAGAAAGTTATCCGCGATTATATCATTAATCTCTAAACGACCAGCCAGCAATTCTTCTTTATATTCTTCCTGAGCCACTTCATAACCCCATTTACGGAAGCCACCTTCTGTAAATTTTTGAATATTTCCCTTATGAACCAAGGTCACTTTTTTTAGATTGTTCTTGAGAGCATAGTCAATAGCCGAGCGAATGAGACGTTTACTTCCTTCTATTGAAATCGGCTTGATTCCGATACTACTTGATTCTGGGAAGCGAATTTTACTAACATTCATTTCTGTCTGGAGAAACTCAATCACGCGCTTAACATCTGCTGTTCCCGCTTCCCATTCAATTCCCGCATAAATATCTTCAGTATTTTCACGAAAAATAGTAATATTCGTTTTTTCTGGTTCCTTAAGCGGACTTGCTACTCCTTCAAAGTAACGAACCGGTCTAACACAAGCGTAGAGATCAAGTTCTTGACGTAAAGCTACATTTAAAGAACGAATCCCTCCACCTACTGGCGTCTCAAGCGGACCCTTAATAGCAACTAAACTTTCTCGAATAGTTTCCAATGTTTTTTTCGGCAACCATTCTCCTGTTTTATCATAAGCCTTCTTACCAGCTAGGAGCTCTTGCCACTCAATATGACGCTTCCCTTCATAGGCTACTTCTACTGCTTTATCAAAGATTGCTTGGGCATTCTTCCAGATATCATGTCCAACACCATCCCCTTCAATAAAAGGGATAATTGGACTATCAGAAACTTGAAGCTGTCCATTTGTCATTACGATTTTTTCTGCCATATAGCTTTCCTCCCTAACGTTTTTCTAAAGGAATATAGGTCATATTTTCTTGTCCAATATACTGTGAGCGAGGACGAATCAATTTGTTATTTTTTTGCTGCTCTTGAATATGAGCAATCCAGCCGGCGACACGACTCATTGCAAAGATAAGTGTGAAGATATCGCTGTCAATTCCTAGAGTATGGTATACGGTGGCTGAATAGAAGTCTACATTGGGAATTAATCCCTTCTTATCTTTCATGAACTCTTCAATTTCTTGAGACATATTAAAGAATTCTTCATTCTCGGTACCCTCTGTCAACTTTTTGGCCATATCTCTTAAGAAAATTTCACGAGGATCCTGTTTCTTGTATACACGGTGCCCAAATCCCATGATTTTCTCTTTAGAGTCAAGTTTTTCCTGCAAGTAAGCATAAACATCACCTGATTCGCGGATTTCTTTAAGCATATCAAAGACGCGTTCATTAGCCCCACCATGCAGGGGACCTTTTAGAGCACCAATAGCTGTTGTAACACAAGAATAAATATCTGTCAGAGTCGAAGCACAAACACGCGCTGCAAAAGTTGAAGCATTCAACTCATGATCAGCATGTAGAATTAAGGCCTTATTCATAGCCTCAACTTCAATTTCAGAAGGTTCAACACCATTCAGCATGTAAAGAAAATTAGCAGCAAAACCTAAGTCTTCTCTTGGTTTGAGGGGCATTTTACCAGTGCGTAAGCGTGCAAAAGTCGTAATAATTGTTGGCAATTTAGCCATCAATTCAATACTTTGCTGATAAACGGCTTCCATGGATCTCTCCTCAGCATCCACATTGTATACCCCAAGAAGTGAAACTGTTGAACGTAAAACACTCATTGGGTGCAAATGTGGACGAGATTGGATAAGAATGCATTGTTCTACAGCATCTGAAATGTCATAGTTCTTACGCAACTCAGCTTCAAAATACTTGAGTTCCATTTGCGTAGGAAGATGACCATTCCATAAGAGATAAATCACTTCCTCAAAAGACGCTTTATTTTCCATAAACTCGGAAATATCATATCCTGCATAGGATAAATGATCATCAATAATAGATGAAATCCTAGTATTACAGGCAATCATATCCTTAAGTCCATTAGTTTCAACTGTTGTCATATTAGGCTCCCTTCAATTTTTTTCTTACAACCATTGGCAAGATACCACCATTTTTATAGTAGCGAATATCAGCATCTGCATCGAAGCGTACCAAGGCTTTAAAGGTTTTGGTTTGTTCAGGTGTTGAAGCTGTAACAGTGATAACATCATGGACACCTGGATTTTCTGAAAGATCAAAGCTAAAGGTCTCATGTCCTGTCAATCCAAGACTTTCAGCATTTTCCCCTTCCATAAATTGTACCGGTAAAATTCCCATCATAACTAGATTTGAACGGTGAATACGCTCAAAACTCTCAGCAAGCACTACTTTTACACCAAGGAGATTTGCACCTTTAGCCGCCCAGTCACGACTAGAGCCCATACCATAATCCTTACCAGCAATTACAAGCGTATCTTGATTTGCTTCTTTATATTTCATAGCAGCATCATATATAGGTAGAATATCACCATCATATTTAGTATATCCACCAATTTTTCCATCTGCTAGCTCATTCTTGATACGAATATTAGCAAAAGTTCCTCGCATCATGACTTCGTGATTTCCACGACGGCTACCATAAGAATTAAATTCTTGATAATCAACACCATTCTCAGTCAAATAACGAGCTGCTGGGCTATTTCTGGCAATATTACCCGCTGGAGAAATATGGTCTGTTGTAACCGTATCTCCAAATTTAGCCAAAACCTTCAAATCATTCAATGGTTTAATACTCAAATCATCTCCTAAAGCATCAAAGTAAGGTGGGTTTTGAATATAGGTAGAGTTTTGATTCCATTTATAATTTTGACTTTGTTCAGTAGGAATGGCATTCCACTTCTCGCTATCAGAAAAGACACTGGCATATTCATCTTGGAAGAGTTGACGGGTGACGTATTTATCAACATAAGTCTCAATGTCATCACGAGATGGCATAATCTCCTCTAAATAAACAGCTTGACCATTGTCGTCAAAGCCTAGAGGTTCAGTTGTCAAATCAATATTCGTGTTACCAGCCAAGGCATAAGCAACAACCAATGGTGGACTAGCCAAGAAATTCGCTTTAACAAGTGGATTAATACGCCCTTCAAAATTACGATTTCCTGACAATACAGCACTCGCTAAGAGATCATTGTCTACAATAGCCTTAGCCACTTCAGGACGTAAATCTCCTGAGTTACCAATACAAGTTGTGCAACCATAACCTACCAAGTTAAAGCCAAGCTTATCTAGATAGGTTTGCAAGCCTGAAGCTTTGAGATAACCTGTAACGACTTTAGATCCAGGCGCCAAAGAGGTCTTGACTGTTGGAGATACTTTTAATCCTTTCTCAACCGCTTTTTTGGCTAAAAGACCGGCTGCCATAAGAACGTAAGGATTTGAGGTATTGGTACATGATGTGATTGCTGCAATGGCAACATGACCCGTTTGAATTGTTTCTGAATGATCCTCAAAATCAACTTTTGCAGTTTTTGCTAACTCTTCATTATCTAAACCGAAACCACGGACACCTGCTTCACGTACCACTGCATCTTGAAATTCTTGCTTAGCATCAGATAAGAGAATCAAATCTTGTGGACGTTTAGGACCTGAGATAGAAGGTTTAATAGATGACAAATCGACTTCAACAATCTTAGTATACTTGGCTTCTTTACTTGGATCATAGAAAAGATGATTGGCTTTTGTATAGGCTTCAGTGACTTGGATATGTTCCTCATCACGATTAGTTAAACGCATGTAGTTAAGAGTCTCGTCATCAATAGGAAAATAACCACAAGTCGCACCATATTCCGGTGCCATATTAGCGACAGTAGCACGGTCAGCTAGAGATAAACTCTTCAAGCCAGGTCCAAAGTACTCAACAAATTTACCAACCACATTTTCAGAACGAAGCACCTGAGTAATCTTGAGAGCCAAATCTGTTGCTGTGGCAATTTTAGGCAGCTCTCCTGTCAGATGTACACCAATAACCTCTGGAATTGGGAAATAAGATGCTTCACCTAGCATCGCTGCTTCAGCTTCAATTCCGCCAACACCCCAACCAAGAACGCCAATACCATTAATCATAGTCGTATGACTATCTGTACCAAACATAGAGTCAGGATATAGGAGTCCATCATTTTCAATAATGACATCACTCAAAAATTCAATATTAACCTGATGAATAATACCTGTTGCTGGTGGAACAGCACGGTAATTTTCAAAAGACTGTTCGGCCCACTTAAGAAACTCATAGCGCTCGTTATTACGTTTAAACTCTAGATTGATATTATCTTCAAGAGCAGTATCACATCCATATGAATCAACTTGGACAGAGTGGTCGATGACCAAATCTACTGGAATCTCGGGATTAATAAATTCGGCTTTACCACCATTAGCCACTATAGCATCACGCATGGAAGCTAAATCAACAACAACAGGAACCCCTGTAAAATCCTGTAAGATAACACGACTTGGTTTAAAAGGTACTTCAGAAATTGTTGGAAAATTCGGAAATTTTATTAGATCAGAAATGTGAGATTCCTTAACATCGACACCATCTTTTTTTCGAAGGAGACTTTCAAGTAGTATTCGAATGCTATAAGGTAGTTCTCCGACCTTAACATCATGAGATTTTGCTGCTTTTTCGAGATCATAGAAAGAGAATGTTTTACCATTTACAGTTAGATTTGAACAGTATTCTTGCATACTTGAACCTCCATTAGTTAAAAATTTCCTTTATTCTACACTGTTATTTTTGAAAAAACAAATAGAATCGGCATTTTGATGTTATATTACATAACATTTGTGGTGAGATATTTCTTTTTTAGCCATTTTCATAAACAAATTCTATTTAATTTAGAGAACTTAAAAAAGCCTTTGAAACACAAGATATAGGGTTGTGTTTCAATACTAAACACAAAATATTGTATTTCCTTAAGATATTTAGCTTGATTTTTCCCAATATTTTGGGTATTCTATTAGAGTTGAAAAAGTGGCTCTCTTGGCCACTTAAAATCTTTTTATAAAGGAGTATTTGCAATGGCAAAGATTACATTGTTTTCTAAAAACAACTGCATGCAGTGTAAAATGACTAAAAAATTCTTGGAAAAGGAAGGTGCTGATTTCGAAGAAATCAACATTGATGAACAACCAGAAAAAATCGATTACGTAAAAAGTCTTGGTTTCACTGCTGCTCCAGTTATTGAAGCAGGCGATATCGTCTTTTCAGGTTTTCAACCGACTAAACTTAAAGAAATCCTTTAATTATCAAGTTTTTAAATAGAAAGGAACTTGTTTGCTTAGTTTAATATTTTAACCTTAATATACTATTAAACTGAGCCTGGTATCTGTATTATGTCTTTAAAAAATCTTGGCGATGTCTCATACTTCCGCCTCAACAACGAAATTAACCGTCCTGTTAACGGTCAAATTCCTTTGCATAAGGACAAAGAAGCACTTCGTGCCTTCTTCCTTGAAAACGTTAAGCCAAATTCAATGGCATTCAACAGCATCACAGATAAAATTAATTATTTGATTGAGAACGATTATATCGAGTCTGAATTCATCGGTAAATACGAACCTGCTTTCATCGAAAAGTTGTCTGCAGAAATTCATTCTCAAAAATTCCGCTTCCAATCTTTCATGGCAGCCTACAAGTTCTACCAACAATATGCCCTCAAAACAAACGATGGCGAGTCTTACCTCGAAAGTATTGAAGATCGCGTTCTTTTCAACGCCCTTTACTTTGCTGATGGTGATGAAAACCTAGCTAGCGACCTAGCTAACGAAATGATTCACCAACGTTACCAGCCTGCTACTCCTTCATTTCTAAATGCTGGACGTAGCCGTCGTGGTGAACTCGTGTCATGTTTCCTTATTCAAGTAACGGATGACATGAATTCTATCGGACGTTCTATCAACTCGGCCCTCCAGTTATCACGTATTGGTGGTGGGGTAGGTATTAGCCTATCTAACCTACGTGAAGCTGGTGCTCCTATCAAAGGTTATGCTGGGGCAGCCTCTGGTGTCGTACCTGTTATGAAGCTTTTCGAAGATAGCTTCTCTTACTCAAACCAACTTGGCCAACGTCAAGGTGCTGGTGTTGTTTACCTGGATGTTTTCCACCCAGATATCCTTGCCTTCCTTTCTACTAAGAAAGAGAATGCTGATGAAAAGGTGCGTGTTAAGACACTGTCACTTGGTGTTACAGTTCCAGATAAATTCTACGAGTTGGCACGTAATAATGAAGATATGTACCTCTTCAGCCCATACTCAGTCGAAAAAGAGTATGGTAAACCATATAACTACATTGATATTACAGCTATGTATGATGAGTTGGTTGCCAATCCCAATATTACAAAAACCAAGATTAATGCACGTGAGCTAGAAACTGAAATTTCTAAACTCCAACAAGAATCGGGTTATCCATATATTGTCAATGTTGATACAGCCAATCGACACAACCCAATTGATGGTAAGATCGTCATGTCCAACCTCTGTTCTGAAATTCTCCAAGTTCAAACACCAAGTGAACTTAACGATGCACAAGAGTTTGTCAAACTCGGTACAGATATTTCATGTAACCTTGGATCAACTAATATCCTTAACATGATGACATCTCCTGACTTTGGACGTTCGATTAAGGCTATGACACGTGCACTTACCTTTGTTACAGATAGTTCAAGTATTGATGCTGTACCATCCATCAAAAATGGTAACCAACAAGCTCATACCTTTGGTTTAGGAGCTATGGGGCTTCACTCTTACCTTGCTAAACACCATATCGAGTATGGTAGCCCCGAATCTGTTGAATTCACTAATATCTACTTCATGCTTATGAACTACTGGACTTTGGTTGAATCTAACAATATTGCCCGCGAACGTCAAGAAACCTTTGTCGGTTTTGAAAAATCAAAATATGCTGATGGTTCTTACTTTGATAAATACGTTACAGGTCAATACGTTCCTAAATCTGACCGTATCAAAGAACTTTTCGATGGTCACTTCATCCCACAAGCCAAAGATTGGGAAGAACTACGTGAACTCGTTAAGAAAGATGGACTCTACCATCAAAACCGTTTGGCTGTTGCACCAAATGGCTCAATCTCTTATATTAATGACTGTTCTGCTTCTATCCATCCAATCACACAACGTATTGAAGAACGTCAAGAAAAGAAAATCGGAAAAATTTACTATCCGGCCAACGGACTTTCAACAGACACAATTCCTTTCTACACTTCAGCCTACGACATGGACATGCGTAAAGTTATCGACGTCTATGCCGCTGCGACTGAACACGTTGATCAAGGTTTGTCATTAACCCTATTCTTGCGTAGTGAGTTACCAAAAGAAATTTACGAATGGAAAACAGAAAATAAACAAACAACTCGTGACCTTTCTATCCTTCGTAACTACGCCTTTAACAAAGGAATTAAATCAATCTACTACATCCGTACTTATACAGATGATGGGGAAGAGGTTGGTTCTAACCAATGTGAAAGCTGTGTCATTTAAGATAGTGATTTAACGATAGCAACTTCACTACTCTTATTTACAAAATGCATTAAAAGGTCGGTTCGCCGACTTTTTTAATAGATCAACTCAAAAAACTATATCATGATTTTGAATTATGATAAAATAGTAACGATATCAATAAAGAAAGAGGTTTCTAATGGAAACTTACTACAAAGCCATTAACTGGAATGAAATCGAAGATGCGATTGATAAATCTACCTGGGAAAAATTGACCGAGCAATTTTGGCTAGATACACGTATCCCACTTTCAAATGACCTTGATGACTGGCGTAAACTTTCCGCTGAAGAAAAAGATTTGGTTGGAAAAGTTTTCGGTGGTTTAACATTGCTAGATACCATGCAATCTCAAACGGGTGTTGAAGCCATTCGTGCAGACGTCCGTACACCTCATGAAGAAGCTGTATTGAACAACATTCAGTTCATGGAGTCTGTTCACGCCAAATCTTACTCTTCAATCTTCTCAACTTTGAATACTAAATCTGAAATTGAAGAAATTTTCGAGTGGACTAACAGTAACAAATACCTCCAAACCAAGGCGAAAATCATTAACGATATCTATGAAAATGGAACGCCTCTTCAGAAAAAGGTTGCTTCAACATATCTTGAAACTTTCCTTTTCTATTCAGGGTTCTTCACTCCACTCTATTATCTTGGTAATAACAAGCTAGCTAACGTCGCTGAAATTATCAAGCTCATTATCCGTGACGAATCTGTTCACGGAACCTATATTGGCTATAAATTCCAACTTGGATTCAACGAATTGCCTGAAGAAGAGCAAGAAAGTTTCCGTGAATGGATGTATGATCTCCTCTATCAATTGTATGAAAATGAAGAGCTCTACACTAAATCTCTTTATGACGGTGTTGGATGGACTGAGGAAGTTATGACTTTCCTTCGTTACAATGCCAACAAGGCTCTTATGAACCTGGGACAAGATCCACTCTTCCCAGATAGTGCGAACGATGTTAACCCAATCGTTATGAATGGTATTTCTACAGGAACATCTAACCACGACTTCTTCTCTCAAGTTGGTAATGGTTACCTTCTAGGAACTGTCGAAGCCATGCAAGACGATGATTATAACTACGGACTATAATAAAAAACTAGCTTAGCTAGTTTTTTATTGTGTTCAATACTATATTCGAAAAACAAATAGAAAAAAGAGTTCACGGTGAACTCTTTTTATTTTATTTTGCTTTTACTTCAAAACCTTCTGCTACACCTTCAGCAAAGTTTTCTTCAACAATGCTAGCACAGTGATCACAGATAGTCGCGTTGTAGCTACGTTCTTTAGTAGTTGGATCGATACGACGACAACGGTCACAGACATCACCTGTAGCACGTTCTACTGTGAATGCCACGCCTTCAAAGCTTACAGCAGATTCAGGTGCTTCTCCTTCAGCAATAGTCAATGCTGAAACAATCAAAAGTTGAGCAAGGTTAGTGTTCAAACCTTCAATAAGTTCTTTGACTTCATCATCAGGATAGATAGTCAAATGAGCTTCAAGCGATTTACCAATAACTTTTTCATTACGAGCTTCTTCCAAAGCTTTTTGAGCTTGGCCACGGAAATCCATGAAGGCATTCCATCTTTCAAGAAGTGCATCTTGGCCCACAAAATATTCTGCTTCTGGCAACTCTGACAATTGAACATAGTCTTCTGTTTCAAATTCAAGATATGACCAAATTTCTTCTGCAGTATGAGGAAGGATTGGAGTCAAGAGTTTTGTAATCTTAACAAGAATATCGTAGAAGACTGTTTGCATTTGACGACGTTCAAGTGATTCCGCACTCTCAATATAAACCACATCTTTGGCAAAATCAAGATAGAATGCAGACAACTCAACGTTAATAAAGTTAACCAAGGCTTTGTAGATAGTCAAGAACTCAAAGTTTGCATAGGCATCACGAATAATCTTAACTAATTGGTTAAATCGAATAGTCATGTACTGATCTACAGAACGCAAGTCTTCAAAGGCTACTGCATCAGTTGTTGGATTGAAGTCAGAAGTATTGGCAATCAAGAAACGGAGTGTGTTACGAATCTTACGATAAGATTCTGATACTTGACTAAGGATATCCATTGAGATACGAACGTCATTAGTTGTATCAACACTTGTTACCCAAAGACGAAGAATTTCAGCACCAAATTGTTTCTCAACATCACTAGGAGCAATTGTGTTACCGAGCGATTTAGACATCTTCTCACCCTTACCATCAAGCGCAAAACCTTGAGACAAGAGTTGCTTATATGGTGCAACACCATTATTGGCAACAGATGTAATAAGAGATGAATTAAACCATCCACGGTATTGGTCTGAACCTTCGAGATAGAGGTCAGCTGGATAAGTTAACTCAGGACGGTTAACAACAACACCGTTCCATGATGAGCCTGAGTCAAACCATACGTCCATAATGTCAGTTTCTTTAGTAAACTCGCCGTTTGGTGAGCCAGGATGTGTAAAACCTTCTGGAAGAAGATCTTTGGCATCACGTTCCCACCAAATAACTGAACCGTGTTCTTCGAAAAGTTTAGCCACATGTTCGATAGTTTCTTCAGTCATGATTGGTGTTTTATCTTCAGCATAGAAGATTGGGAGTGGCACACCCCAAGCACGCTGACGAGAGATTACCCAGTCACCACGGTCACGAATCATGTTGTAGAGACGAACTTTACCCCACTCAGAATGGAATTTAACTTTTTCAATCTCATCCAGAATCTCTTGACGGAATTTAGAAACAGATGCAAACCACTGTGGTACTGCACGCCAGATGATTGGTTTCTTCGTACGCCAGTCGAATGGGTATGAGTGTGAGATTTCTTCTTTGGCAAGGAGTAAATCGCCGAGTTTTTCCATAACAATTGGAGCCACTTTATCGTAGAACTGACCTTCAAAATCAGGTCCAGCATTTCCCATCATGATACCACGCTCATTAACGGTTACGGCAACTTCAAGACCATTAGCAATACCTACGTTATAGTCATCCTCACCAAAACCAGGAGCCGTATGGACGATACCTGTACCTGAATCTGTAGTAACGTGGTCACCAAGAATAACAAGCTCATCAACTTCTGTATCCCATGGGTGTTCAGTCACAATTTTATTTAATTCTTCACCACGGTATGATTGAAGTACTTCCACATCTGTCCAACCGAATTTCTCAGAAAGACTATTAAGTAATTCAGAAGCAACAACAAATTTGCGGTCTTCTCCGGCAGGTTTTACGAGAACGTATTCGATATCAGCACCAACAGTCAATCCACGTGAAGCTGTTACTGTAAATGGTGTTGTTGTCCAAACTACGATATATGTATCTGTGTCTAGTACTCCTTTACCATCCTTAACCTTATTGGCATAGTAAAGTGAAGTTGAAACCAAATCATGGTACTCAATTTCTGCTTCAGCAAGCGCTGATTCTGATGACCATGACCAATAAACTGGTTTTGCACCTTGATAGATGTAACCTTTTTTAGCCATCTCACCAAAGACACGAATCTGAGCTGCTTCATAATCTGGTGTCAAAGTAACATATGGGTTATCCCAATCAGCCGAAACACCAAGACGTTTGAAATCTTCACGTTGTTTGTCAACTTGTGAAAGTGCATAATCGCGACACATCTTAAGATATTCAGCACGATTAAGTTCTTTACGTTTCACACCTTGTTTTGCCAACACTTGTTCAATTGGAAGACCATGCGTATCCCAACCAGGCACGTAAGGAGCATAGAAACCAGACATTGATTTTGAACGCACAATGATATCCTTAGAAATTTTATTCATCGCATGACCAACGTGAATATTACCATTGGCATAAGGAGGACCATCATGAAGAGTGAAGTGAGGTTTACCTTGGTTCAACTCTTGACGACATTGATACATCTTAGCTTCTTCCCACTCTTTTTGCCAGATTGGTTCTTTGTTAGGAAGTCCAGCTCGCATTGGAAAGGCTGTCTTACCTAGATTTAAGGTTTCTTTGAGTTTCATTATATCTCCTCTTTAATTTAATTTACTAAATAAAAAGAGCCTTCATCAAAAAGGACGAAAGCTCGTGGTACCACCTTAATTCAGAGCAAAAGAATTTGCTCCCTCATATGTCCGTAAGGAGGACCATCCTTCTAACTTACTTATTTCAGTTAGAATGCTTGAAAATGATAACTATCCAAATAGGGAATGTGGGACTCACACCATCTCCCACTCGCTGTTAATATACTTGGTAAGTTGTATTTTTCTTATTCGCTAATATTCAATTTAAACGTTTGTGTTTCGTTTAGATTAATTTCACCTGTTGTCTCAGGTTGCAAATCAAAATCTTCATCTACTGGTGCTGAAGTTGGGAAATCTGCCACTTCACTCTCGAAAGTGTCTGGAATACCAAAATCAACTGGAGTTGAAACAACTTCGTTTGTTTCATCAACTTCTGGACTAGAGAAATCTTCAACTTGCTTATTACTTTCAGCAACGCGACGTTGAAGTTCAGCCATTTCATCAGGAGTGAATTGACGAGTTGCATCAAATGAAGCTGCATCATTTGAATCAGGTACATGCTCATCCAAAACTTTTTCAACAACTTCTTTAAAGGCAGCATCTGAATTTTGAAGATAAATAGCTGTTGGTTGCAACAATTCACCCCATTCTGGAGCACTTGCTAAGCTAAGCTGACCTTCAACTGCAGCCAATAGGCGTTGGTGGAAGACACGACTTTGACGTTTAAGTTCTTCTGTTTCGATGGCAACACGTTTGGCTTCATCTGTTGCATCACGAAGAATTTCAGATGCCTTAGATTTAGCTTCTTCAACCAAATGAGTAGCATTGAAGTTAGCCTTATTAATTAAGTTAGCTGATTCGTCAGCCGCTGAAGCTTTAACTTTTTCTGCTGTTTCTTGAGCCAAAATAACTGATTGACTCAATGATTCTTTCATTTCATCAAAATAAGCCAATTTTTCTTCAAGCTCTTTTACACGAGCAGCAAGTTCACGATTGTCACGAACTAAATCTTCATAATCGTCTACAATAATATCAAGAAATTCATCAACTTCTTGCTCATTATATCCACGAAATTTAGTTGTAAACTGTTTATCTTTAATATCAAGTGCTGTAATAGCCATTACAGGCCTCCTTTATTTTTCATTACCATATTTAATGGTTTAAATTAAATAACTACTTTTTTCTCCGTCTTAACAGACTTTCAATAACGATTTTAGCTTTTCCGGACTTTGAAAATCCGTCTTGTTGAGCTAGTCGAAATCGACCATAACCTCTAACCGAAATCATATCACCAATAATAACCGCCTGATCAGCCTTCTCAACTTGTCTATAATTTAATTTTACTTTTCCTGAAGCAATAAGTTTTAAGGCGTTAGAACGAGATAAGTTTAATACCGTCGCCAACACATTATCAAGACGCATACTGGAAAGTAAGACAAAAGTTTTTGAATACTTTTCTTGATTTGAAATCCAATCGTCTTTACTTACTTCTTTTAGAGTAACCGAAACATTACCAATCTTAGTAATAGTCATTATCGCATAACTTGCTAAATGAGAAGCAATGTAAAATTGAACGCGTCCTTCTTCATCAAGAATAATATCTCCAAATACTTGACGATCAAGACCAAGCTGATTAATCAGCGCTCCCAAAACTTTTGGGTGTGTCAATTTATTGAACTGTCTCGCATATGAGATTTCTAATCGTTTAATTTCAAAGTCATCTTCTTCAAGCTCGTAATATTCGGGAGCAAGTATCACTCTTCCATACTCTTCAGATTCAAGAGTTGAACTCACAAAAAATTTTAAATTGTAATAACGAGCCAACTCTTCAACAATCTGAATTTCACGAGGATTCAAGAAATCAGTTAAGTAAGGACTGTACCTCTCATCAACTAAATGACAAAATCCCCTAACCTTCTCTAGAAAAGGCCGTTCATCTAACGAGTAATGCTGTTCAATTTTTTTAATATCTGACATCAGAGTAGAATAAATCTAAGAATTCTAAGTGAAAAGTTTAGTAGAAGTACAATTACGATTATTGAAAAATCAATACCAGCAAAAGCTAAATTCAGGCGACGAAATGGTGCGAGAATCGGTTGAACAATTTGTCTAATGATTCTTCCAAGGCTAGTATCATAAGCTCCTGGAAACCAAGATAACAAAGCATAGACTACAAGAAGAATCTCTATCACGTTAACAACACGTGCCCAAATAACATAAAGTAATACAGACATCACTTAACGTCTCTTCATATCGAAGTCGAAATTAGCTTCTTGGTTGCCGTGAGACAAACCAATCTCTTCAATGTCTACTACGACATTAATTGGCGTAAGCAAATACATTGAAGAGCCAACTTTTTGCAAGTTGCCTGTAAGTACCTTGCTAGCACCATCAATAAAGTCAAGACAACGACGAGCTTGCGCTTCCAACATATATTGAAAATCGATTAAAACACATTCATTTTCAATCAATAGTTCTACAATTTCCTGAGCATCTTCATACTTTTTAGGATATTTAATTGCAATTGTTGTTTTAGTTGTATTCATTTGTTGTGGTCCCTGATTTGCTTGTGAACGACTCAGAGGTAAACTACGAAGGACTTGAGTTTCCTGTAAGTCTGAATTAACATGTTGGCGACGAGGAGGGACTGTTGCCTGAGAACGCTCAGGTTGACGTTGCTGACGAGGAGGTGGTGTCTGCACAGGTCTCTGTGCTTTTACTGGACGTGCTTTTACTGGACGTGCTTTAGCCTCTTCTTTAGCAGCATCTTCATAATCTGTTACTTCGTCGGTATCAAAATATGAAACAATTTTATCAATTGCGTCTTTTAATGCCATAAGGTTATTCTCCGTTCTCTTTAAAGAATGCACTGCCTATTCTGACAAAGGTTGATCCATTCTGAATAGCCATGTCATAGTCTCGACTCATCCCCATGCTTAACTGATCACAAGGAACATTCTTTAGTTTTTTCTCTTGAATTGATTGTCTAAGCTCATTTGTCTCAGAAAAAATCTTATCAAGTTCTTGAGCATCTGCATCAATTGGAGCCATAGTCATTAGTCCAACGATACAAATCTTATCAAGATTTTCAATTTGTTTTAGAACAGTATCAAGTTCTTCAGCTGAAAAACCATGTTTTGATTCCTCCCCTGAAACGTTAACTTGTAGGAAGCAATTAATAGTATGGTCGGCACGCTTTTGAATTTCCTCTGCTAATTTAACAGAATCCAAAGCATGAAAATAATCAACTAAATTAATAACATCCTTTACTTTACGACGTTGCAAGGTACCAATAAGGTGCCAAGTCAAATCATAATTTTTTAAAGCTTGATACTTATCTAAGAATTTATCAACGCGATTTTCAGCAATGTGCTTAATTCCCGTTTGAACCAATTCTTCAGCGACATCACTTGAAACATATTTGGTTACGGCAATAATATTGACTTCATCACTAGAGCGATTAGCCCTTTCACATGCTTCTTTTACCGCTTGATAAACATTATTTTTATTCTCTTCTATAGTCATTATTAACGATTTTTAAAGAATGGTGGTGTCTCCAATTCATCATCATCTTCAACATCACTTGAGAATGTAGACATAGTCAATTGACTATCTAGTTGACCAGTTTCAGGACGAGAAATATTATCACGTCTCAAATCCCAATTACCAAAAGCTGACTGCTCTTGTTGAGGAGCTGCCGCTGCAGGACGAACTCCTGGTTGTGGCATTGAAGGTGTTTCATTATAGTCAAAATTTGGTTGACGTTCAAATGAAGGTTGAGAGACTGGACGTTGTTCTTCTTGAACAACTTGTTGAGTAGGAGCTGATGGTTGTGAAGGAGCTGTAGTCACTTTACGTGGTTGAGCTTTGATACCAGATGCTTTTTCAGCACGATCTTGGCGAACACCAGTTGCAACAACTGTTACACGGATTTCATCTTTCAATGTATCATCGATTGATGTACCAAGCCAAATGTTAACACCATTACCAGCTGCTTGGCCAACAATTTCAGAAGCTTCTTCTGCTTCCGTAAGCGTCATATCAAGACCACCAGTTACGTTAACGATAACATCTTCTGCACCATCAATAGTAGTTTCAAGAAGTGGTGAATAGATGGCTTTGCGTGCAGCTTCAACAATACGTTCTTCACCAGACCCAATACCGATACCCATAAGTGCATTACCTTTATTGGCCATAACTGTTTTCACATCGGCAAAGTCGAGGTTAATCAAACCTGGGTTAGTGATAAGGTCTGTAATACCTTGGACCCCTTGACGAAGAACATTATCTGCTTCACTAAGAGCTTCAAGAAGAGGTGTTTTCTTATCAACGATTTCAAGAAGGTTATTGTTAGAGATAATAAGAAGGGTATCAACTTGCTCACGCAACTCTTGAATCCCTTCGACAGCAAAGGCACCACGTTTGTTACCTTCAAATCCAAATGGACGTGTCACAACTGCAACTGTCAATGCACCCAAACTTTTCGCAATACGTGCAATAACTGGTGCTGCCCCTGTACCAGAGCCACCACCCATACCAGCAGTGATAAAGACCATATCAGCTCCTGTAAGTGCTTCTGTAAGTGTTTCTTCACTTTCTTCAGCTGCCTTACGACCAACTTCAGGTTGACCTCCGGCACCTAGGCCACGAGTCAATTTAGGACCCAATTGGATTACTGTTTCTGCTTTAGAAGAACTGAGTGCTTGAATATCAGTATTAGCTGCAATAAATTCAACACCAGCAAGACCTTCTTCAATCATTCGGTTGATAGCGTTTCCGCCACCTCCACCGACACCGATAACTTTAATTACCGCACCTTGAACTGATGCGCTATCAAATGAAAAACTCATTTTATTTCCTCGCTTTTACTAGATTCAATTAATCAAACATACTGCCGAAAATTCCACGAACACGATCACCAAGTTTTTGTTTTTGTTCATGATTTTCTTCTTCAACTGGCAGAGGTACCTCAATAGTGTTCTCAACAGGAATAGGATTTGGTTGAGGAGCCACTCGAGGTGCTGGAGCAGGAGTTCTATCAAAACTCAAGGAAGGAGCCTCATTGTCGATTGGTTTACGACGTAGATACTCTTCACCAGACACAGCCTGTTGCGCGATGATGTCAACTTCTGTAAGAAGACCAACATACTCAACAAGACTAATCACATTTGCAAACATTGGATTACGGATACCAACTTGGTTTGGCACGTAAAGTTTAACATTTGTTTCAAAAATCTCTTGAGCAACTTCAACCACACCTGGCATGATAGCTGTTCCACCTACAAGGACAATGCCACCAGGCAAATCAAGTAGACGTCCTCGAGTCAAGTCTTGTTTAACTCTATCAAGGATATGCTTCACACGAGCTGAGATAATCTCAGCAAGGTATTTTTCTGTAATTTCAACAGGTGAATTCTCACCTACAACCTCTACTTGGACAGTTTCTGTTTCGCTTGCTTCTTCAATATCTGCATTACCAAAATTGAACTTAAGCGCTTCAGCAATCTGCATTGAAGTCTTCAAAACTTTTGAAATATCCTTAGTGATGTACTCGCCACCTTCAGAATAAATATTGGTAAATTGAAGTTCTTGAGCACGCATGCTTGCAACAGTTGTTTGACCGCCACCCATATCAATAACAGTAGCACCAAACTCACGTTCACCTTCATTCAGAACAGCACGTGTCATTGCAAGAGGAGAGATGATAATATTCTCTACTTGAATACCAGCACGTTCAACTGTCTTACGAAGGTTGTGAAGAATTGTTGTTGGTCCTGTATAAATGAGACCTCTCATTTCAAGACGAATCCCCATCATTCCACGAGGATCACGAATTCCTTGGAAGCCATCAACAATAAACTCTTCAGGAACTAGTGAGATAACCTCACGCTCAGGTGTAATGCTCTTTGTCAAGGCTGAGCGAACAACACTTTCAACATCTTCATCTTTGATTTCTTTTGATTCACTTGTTACAGGTATCATACCTTGTGTAGGCTCAATTTGAAGAAGATTAGCTGGAAGCCCAACGTTCACTTGCTCAATAACAATCCCAGCTTTTTCCTCTGCTTGTTCAATAGCTGTTTTGATTGTTTTCGCTGCAGCGTCAATGTCAACAATGATGCCATCTTTCACACCAGAACTCTTAACATTACTTACACCGATGACATTCATTGATCCATCAATAAACTCAGCAACAAGAACCTTAATCGAGCTAGTTCCTATATCTAATCCTGTAAAAAAGCCATCTCTAGCCATTCACTCGACCTCTCAATCTTTCCATTCAATATCTTTGTAAACTGTATAAAAACAGAATTATTCGGATACTATTGTACCATAAAAAAACGTAAAATGTCAGCATTTTACGTTTTTTATTATTCAATATTAGCCTTGGGCAGGGGAAGGACGAAGAGTTGTTTCTTGACCAACAGTTGGATTTTCTTGTCCTTGAATACCCGGATTTTCAGAATTAGACTCTTCCTCAGAATGCTGTTCAGTTGATGTTGTAGTATCTTGATCTTCTTCAGAAGTTGTATTTTCATCCTTTTTATCAGTCTTATCTTTGTCTTTCTTTTTATCCCCATCAGTTTTTGATGATTCAACCTCAGGAGTCGTTGTATAAAGTCCAACTTCCATATCAACAATACTTCCATCTGAAAGTTGGTTCTTAATTTTCTCGTAGTAAGGGAGCTTAACCGTTAATTGAGAAAGAGGAACACGAATGGAATTGCCATCATACAGCTCAATCGTTAGTAAATCTGAAGTTGCTTTAGTTGGCGTAAGATTAATAATTTGAATATTATTCTTGATTTTTGAATCAAGTTTATTTAATTCTTTTACTAAATCTTCGATTTTCTTCTCGTCATCCATCTTTAAAGTGATGAATTTATCAGGTAGATTGCTAGTTGAAACCGTTCCTCCTGTCTTACCACTTTCAAGAATAGAAACATAACCATTTGTAGTTTGACGATAAGCAACAATTGGGTATTCTTTTACTGCAATATTAAATTGATTTGGAAAACTATAAGTTACTGTAGCCTTTTTAACCCAAACATTGGTTTTTTCAACAGTTGATGCAATCTTTCCTTGGTTGAAAAAGACATGAGTGATATAGTCTGTATCAAGAATTCCACTTGCAACTTTCACATCTTCTGGTAGAGCATTTTTTGTTCCTGATACAGTGAGAAACTTTTGTTTTGACCAAGGTGAAATAAAGAAAAGTGAAAATACGATTAGGAGTGCAGCGATAAAAATAACTAGTCCCGCAAGATTTTGTTGTGCAATTGGAATATTACTACTCGTATTCCCTTTTTTTCGTTTCTTCTTTTTGGTCCTTTTTTTCTTTTTAACCTTCTTTTTCACTGATGGTTGGCTCTCATTTGAAGTCGCTCCTTCTGGATGAACGACCTTTCCATTCGTAAATTCTTCAGAATCTTCGGTTTCTTTTTTTCTCAAAAATTCGAGGTTTCTCTTCTGCCACTCTGTGAGAACTTGTTTTTCTTGTGATTCTTGATCCTTTTTTGCCATGAAATTCCTTTATTTTTTTGAAATACTAGTCACTAATAGGTTATAAAAATCATCAGGAGAAGTAATTTCCTCAGATTTAGCCATAGCTTCTTTGTAAGTCTCTGCATGTTCAACAAGTTGTTCAAGCTCATGATTTAAGGTTTCCCAACTTAACTCTGCTTCCTGTAATTGACGTGCGTAACCTTTTCGTTCAAAATAGGCAGCATTTTCAAGTTGGTCTCCTCGGCTAGCTTCTTTCCCTAAAGGAATAATTAAATGAAGTTTTTTCATAGCTAACAATTCAAAAATCGTATTTGAACCACCACGAGTGACAACTAAATCTGCCGTATCCATAAGAGGTTGATACAAATCTGTCACATAATCAACTCTATAAAGATGACGTTCTAAGGTATTCAATGAAGAGTCCCCAGAAATATTAATGACATTATATTTTTCAGTCAGTTGTGGAGTATTACTAATAAAATCATTAAATACCTTTGCACCAGCTGATCCACCTATGAAAAGGACAGTTTTTAACTTGTCATCAAACTGTACTTTAATCTTATCCAGAGCATCAGACTGATTGGACGTTGCCATCCCTACCTTTGTAATAGCACCTATATGTTTTGTCTTCGCCAATCCTTTAGATTGTTCAAAAGTCGTAAACATAGTAGTCGCAAATTTATAGGCAATCTTATTGGCCAAGCCCATAGAAAGATCAGACTCATGCACATATACAGGAACGCCTAATAACTTAGAAGCAATTACCGGTGGCACTGAGACAAATCCACCTTTTGAAAAGAGTGCTTGAGGACGAATCTTGGCAATAATTGCAATTGACTGTAGAATCCCCCAACCAACTTTAAAGACATCCAACAAATTTTGCCATGAGAAATAACGACGTAGTTTACCTGTAGCAATACTATGGAATGTCACATCCAAGCCAGATTTATCAATTTGCTCGTGTTCAATTCCGTGCTTATCACCAATATAGTGCACTTCCCATCCATCTTTTAGAAATTTTGGAATTAAGATAAGATTTAAAGTCACATGTCCAACAGTTCCACCACCGGTAAAAACAATTTTTTTCGCTTTTGCCATAGCCTATCCCTTCAATTGCTCAACAGTTGTGATAAATTCGTCACCACGCACTTCGAAATTCTTGTACATATCCCAGCTTGCATTTGCAGGGCTCAACAAGACAACATCTCCTGCACTGGCTTGATCAAAAGCAATACGTGTCGCATCTGCCACATCTTTGGCATCAAGATAAGTTACTCCTGCTTTATCAGCAGCACGCTTGACACGAGGAGCTGATTCCCCTAAAATCACCATTTTCTTAAGACCGGTAATGTCAGGAATGAGTTCATCAAATTCATTACCACGGTCCAAACCACCAGCAATCAAAATGACTTTACTATTATCAAAACCAGAAAGTGCTTTTTGTGTCGCTAAAATATTAGTTGACTTACTATCATTATAGAATTTCACTTCATCGATAGTATCAACGAATTGGAGACGGTGCTTAACACCACCAAAACTTGCGAGGGTTTCCTTTATAGCTTGGTTTGAAATACCTGACAATTTTGCTACAGCTATAGTTGCCAAGGCATTTTCAACATTGTGACTACCAGGAACGCCAATTTCATCAGCTCGCATCACTAATTCACCTTTGAAGTAAAGAGCACCATTTTCAAGATAGGCACCATCTACTTTTTCCACTGTTGAGAATGAAACTACTTGTGCCTTAGTTTGTGTAGCTAATTCCTTAGCTAAATCTTGATTGAAGTTCAAAACAACAAAATCATCCACAGTCATTTGATTTTGAATATTCCACTTAGCAGCCACATATGCTTCAAAACTACCATGATAGTCAATATGTGTCGGCATCAAGTTAGTAATCACAGCAATATGTGGATGGAAGCTGTCAATCCCCATCAATTGGAAAGAAGACAATTCCATAACTAAGGTATCTTGATTAGTTACTGACTGTGCAACTTCTGACGCAGGGAAACCAATATTCCCAGACAAGACACCTGATTTACCACCATGATTTAGGACATCAGCAATCATAGTTGTCGTTGTTGTCTTACCATTTGACCCTGTAATACCGATAATAGGTGCTTCAGATACTAGATAGGCCAATTCCACTTCAGTCCAAACCGGAATACCTTTTTCTAGTGCACGAGCTACCATTGGATTGTCATAACGAATTCCAGGATTTTTCACCATTAATTCAAAATTTTCATCCAAAAGTTCAAGAGGATGTCCGCCGCAAACAACCTTAATGCCTTCTTCAAGAAGGGCTTGGGCCGATGGATTTTCCTCAAATGGTTTACCATCATTTACTGTGACAATAGCACCCAACTTAGCCAATAGGCGAGCAGCTGCTTCACCAGATTTAGCCAAGCCAAGGACCAAAACTTTTTTATTTTCAAATTGTGTTACTGATTTCATAATTCGTCCATTCTCTCAAATTGTATCATAATCATTTTACCCTTTATCCCAAGCTATTTCAAGGAGTTACCTCTTCTTGGTAAAAGAAAAAGCCAATCTATCAGACTGACTTTTAATCTCATGCTACTTATTTATCTTCATGCTCAGCTTTTTCATGATTAAGGTCCGACATGGCGAAAAAATCTTTCAAGGTGAAATAGCTCAATACAAGCATTCCAACTGTAACAAAGAACTCACCAGGTAGGCTGAAGAATTTAATAATTGATAGCACTGCCAAAAGTAGGAGCAATGCTAAGGTAGCCATGACAAAGAGAAGATTCATGGTGTTTTTTACCGACTTTGGTGCAATAAAGAAATAGAATGATGCAATCAATACAGCAACAATCAGATAAAACATCTCTTCTCCTCTCTATATATTATTCAGCTTCTGCTGCTTTTTTCTTACGTTTATTGGCTTTATCACGCTCTGCTTTATTCAAAATTTGTTTACGCAAGCGGATAGATTCAGGCGTTACTTCCATGTATTCATCATCATCCAAGAATTCAAGTGATTCTTCAAGAGTCAAGATACGTGGAGTCTTGATAACAGCCGTTTGGTCCTTAGTTGCTGAACGCACGTTTGTCATTTGTTTTGCTGTAGTGATATTGACACCAAGGTCATTTTCACGAGCATTTTCACCAACAATCATACCTTCATAAACTTCAGTACCTGGGTTAACAAAGATTGTACCACGTTCTTCAATACGCATAATTGAGTAAGTTGTCGCTTTACCTGTATCGATAGAAACGAGGGCACCACGGTGACGTCCACCAATTTCACCAGCAACAACTGGCAAGTATTGGTCGAAGGTATGGTTCATGATACCGTAACCACGTGTCATAGACAAGAATTCAGTAGAGAATCCGATAAGTCCACGAGCTGGTACAAGGAAGATAAGGCGAGTTTGACCGTTACCAACCATTTGCATATCAAGCATGTCACCTTTGCGTTCTGAAAGGGCTTGGATGATAGAACCTTGGTACTCTTCTGGAGTATCAATTTGAACACGTTCAAATGGCTCACATTTCACGCCATCAATTTCTTTGATGATAACTTCTGGACGAGACACTTGAAGTTCGTATCCTTCACGACGCATTGTTTCAATAAGGATAGACAAGTGCAATTCACCACGACCTGATACAGTCCATTTATCTGGAGAATCAGTTGGATCAACACGAAGAGAAACGTCTGTTTGCAACTCTGCCAAAAGACGCTCTTCAACCTTACGTGATGTCACGTGTTTACCTTCACGGCCGGCAAACGGTGAGTTATTCGCCAAGAAAGTCATTTGAAGTGTTGGTTCGTCAATACGAAGAACTGGCAATGGTTCAACAGCATCAGTTGGTGTAATTGTTTCACCAACGAAGATGTCTTCCATACCTGAGATGGCAATCAAATCACCAGCTTTTGCTTCTTCAATTTCACGACGTTCCAAACCAAAGAAACCGAAAAGTTTAGTAACACGGAAGTTCTTTGTTGTTCCGTCAAGTTTTGAAAGGGTAACTTGGTCACCAACTTTTACAGTTCCACGGAAGATACGTCCAATACCGATACGACCAACAAAATCATTGTAGTCAAGAAGCGACACTTGGAATTGAAGAGGCTCATCTGAGTTATCTACAGGAGCTGGGATGTGATCAATAATAGTGTCAAAGATTGGAGCCATAGTGTGCTCTTGATCAGCAGGGTTATCTGACAATGATGATGTACCGTTAATCGCTGACGCATACACAACTGGGAATTCCAACTGATCATCATCGGCACCAAGCTCGATGAAGAGTTCAAGAACCTCATCAACAACTTCTTCCGGACGTGCTGATGGTTTATCAATCTTGTTAACAACAACGATAGGTGTCAAGTTTTGCTCAAGCGCTTTTTTCAGCACAAAACGTGTTTGAGGCATTGTACCTTCGTAGGCATCGACAACAAGGACAACCCCATCAACCATTTTCATGATACGTTCAACTTCTCCACCGAAGTCCGCGTGACCTGGTGTATCCATGATGTTGATACGTGTACCGTTATAAGCAACTGCTGTATTTTTGGCAAGAATTGTAATTCCACGTTCTTTTTCAAGATCGTTTGAGTCCATTGCACGCTCATCAAGCTCTTTACGCTCATCAAGAGTGTGTGATTGTTTCAACAATTCATCAACAAGTGTTGTTTTACCGTGGTCAACGTGGGCAATGATGGCTACGTTACGGATATCTTCTCTAAGTTTAGTCATTTTTTCCTCTTTAATTTTTATTTCAACTTTTAAAGTATACCACATTTTCAACAAAATGGCAGAGCTCAGCTGATTGTAAACGTTTTTCAACAAGAAAAAGGTGCTGTCCACCTATAATTGGTCAGACACACCTTCTGTCATTAGTTATCAATTGTAAGTGCAAGACTAGCAGCTCCAATAATACCAGCATCATTTCCAAGCTCTGCTAATTTCACTTTTGTTGTACGGCGAACTTGTGGGAATGCATAACGTGTAAAGTATCCTTCAACACGGCTACGCAAGAATTCACCAGCTGCTGAAACACCACCACCGATTACAACTGAATCTGGGTTAAGAATGTTTGAAATGTTTGCTGTTGCAAGTCCGAGGTATTGAGAGACTTTATCAACAATGCTATTAGCAAACTTATCACCTTCAGCAGCAGCTACGAAGATATCTTTACTTGTCACTTGCTCACCATTATCTACAGCAGCTTTAATAGAAGAGTTCCCTTCGTATCCTTCTGCCAAATGACGTGCTAAACGTACAACACCTGTTGCTGAAGCTACAGTTTCCAAACACCCCTTGTTTCCGCATGTACATTCAAATCCTGTTTCAGGTTCAACAATAATGTGACCAATTTCACCACCAGCACCGGCAACACCATGAATTAAATTACCATCAGCGATAACACCGCCACCAACACCTGTACCCAATGTTACAAAGACAACATCTGGATTGTTAGCACCAGCACCAACCCAACGTTCCCCCAGTGCAGCCACATTAGCATCATTATCAATAGCGAATGGAATACCAAGTTCTTTTTCAATGACAGAGCCAACTTCTTGAGTTTCTGCCCAGTTCAAGTTAAAAGCACCCGTTACTGTTTTATTTTCACGGTCAACTGCACCTGGAGATCCCATACCAATTCCAATGAAGTCTTCAGCAGTAAGTCCATACATTTCCAAACGGTGTTTCAAAGATTCTACAATGTTAGGAACGATGTGGCGACCATTTTCAAGCGTATTTGTCTCAATAGCCCATTTTTCTTGCACTTCACCTTCCGAAGTCAAAATACCAAACTTAACAGTTGTTCCACCAAGGTCAATTCCTAAGAGTTTTTTAGCCATTTTCTTTCTCCATTTCAATGCGATGTTCACGTCGTAAAATCATTTCAGCAGTAAGATAGTTGTCCTTGTCAACTAAACCATTCTGGTAGAGGGCTTCTAATTCAATCTTCATCATTTCGATATCATAGAGCCTTTTCCCTAGGTAAACCACTATGCCAAACTGTTTCAACAACTGTTGAACGTCATATAAAGTTTTCATAGCAATATTTTAGCAAAAAGCTTCTGCCATGACAAGATAGTTTTGAAAACCTTTACAGATTATTGTATACTTCAAGACTTAAAAAACCTAAGTCATTAAGACTCAGGTTATTGACAGTTTGGGCAAATCCCATGTAATATCATCTGTTCACGAGTAATGTGAAAACCAGTTTGTGATTCTACCTTTTCCTTGAAAGACGGAATCGGTAGGTCTAAGTCGGTAATGTGACCGCATTTTTCACAAACAATATTTAAGTGATCATGTCCCATAAAATCATAATAGGTTGTATTATCATTATTAACCTTAATTTCAGAGACAATCCCTTCTTCAACCAACACCTTCAGGTTGTTATAGACCGTCGCCAAGCTCATCCCAGGATTGTCAGGGAGAAGGTCATAATATATCACATCTGCACTAGGGTGTTGATCAGACATCATCAAATAACGAATAACAGCTTTACGAGATTCCGTCAACCGAATTCCCTTAGCTTTTAACTGATTTAGGACATCTTCATAAACGCCTAGACTACGTCGATGCTCAGACATATCGCCGCCTCCCTTCTTCTAAAAGTATTTTACGATTATTATACACTTTTAGAGGAACTCTTGACAATCATCTTAACTCAAAATTTGATTATTTCAAGCCTGGTGCTTGTCCAAGTTCAGCAGTCAACATCCAGATTGTCTTATCAATTTCAGATTTAGCTGCAGTGAAGATATCATTTGAAGGAGCATCTCCTTCTTCATCTGTGATATCCAAACCAACTTGGAACAATACTGACAAATATTTGTATGTATCAACCAATAATTGAATTTGATCAGACATCGGTTTATCAAATGTGCCAGTAGTTTCAGTCAAGCCTGAATTAGATGAAAATTCTACCAAAGTTGAGTATGGTTCCCCACCGATAGTAATCAAACGTTCACTAATAACATCAAGATGAGCATTCAAACTATCCATCAATTCATCCATTTTTGGATGAAGATAGAGGAAACCAGGACCACGCATATACCAATGAACTTGGTGAACAATTGAAGCTGCTACAGACAAATCAGCAACTGCTTGATTCAAAACTGCTTTAGTTTTTGTATTTGTTGGAGTTTCAGCTTGTTGGTTAACTGTTTCATTGATTGTTTCTTTAATTGAATCTACCATATTAATTCTCCTTATTTAGAATTACTATTATTTACACTTTTATTTTAGAATATTTCTAAATAATATGCAAGTGAAATGCTTTTTCTCATTCTTTTTCGAATAATTAGGTATGTTAAGCATTATTTATTTTTTTCTAGGAGCCTCTTTAGGCTCATTTATCGGACTAGTTTGTGATCGTTTTCCTGAGAACTCGATTATTTTTCCTAGTAGTCACTGTAGCTATTGCAAGCATCAGTTGCGTTTTTCCGAGATGATTCCTATCCTCTCACAACTTTTCTTAAGATCTCGATGTCGTTCATGTCAGTCTCCTATCCCTTTTTGTTACCTCTTTATGGAAATATTTTGTGGGGTAATATGTCTTCTATATTTCTATGACTTTTTAAGTCTTGAAGTAACCTACTTTCTTTACTTCAGCCTTTGTTTATCTATTTTTGATTTGAAACAGAAATCCTATCCACTTCTGATTTGGATAGTTGGAACAGTCCCACTCCTATTCATGGGCAACTATTACCTCACATTTGCCATAGGGATAATCCTCGCTTTCCTTTCTTTTATAAAACATCTAAACATTGGGGAAGGTGATTTTCTCTACTTAGCAAGTGCCTCACTTATTTTCCCATTTTCAAAAATACTTCTAACTATCGAGCTTGCCTGCCTATTAGGGCTAGCGTACTTCCTTATACGAAGAAATCTTAAGGAATGTATCGCATTTGTTCCATTTCTTTTTCTAGGGATTGTACTTCTTACCTTTTATTCAATTGTATAGAAAAAAGCCGATAAACTCGGCTTTCTTTATTAGTTCATATTAACACGGTGCCACTCATTAATAACATAAGAGAGCATTCCTAATTGTTGGAGACCCCAACCGCTGATTTCATCTGAATTTTCAGTTGATCCACCAAGGTAACGTGTATAGATTGCAACCATATAAGGTGTATCTTCCATAACGATAGCATCAACGTTAAGTGCTTCACGGACATAACCTGGTTTTTGATAAATTGTCAGATTAGGAAGATATGTCTTGTAGTACTCATTAGGGAATGACTCACCAATGTAGTGGAGAATATCCTTGTAATTATCTTGGTGTTTCCAAAGGTAATCCAAAACTTGGATGTAATAATCCGTCGTTGTCTTATTACCATGCATTTGGATGGTCTTCACTTCACCTTTTGATTTACCGTATTTATCAAGCATACCATAGAATTTTTCCATACCACCAAGGCGTTCCGCCAAAGCATAGGCTGGAGTATTCTCAGAGTAAACAAGAGAATACTCTTGCATTTCTGGAATAGTCATTGAACCACCGAAAGCAGCAACATAATTATCATGTTCGCCTTGATACTCATACTCAGTATTAGTAATATCAAAACGTTCAGTTAAAGAAAGTTTTCCTTTATTAACCTGATCCATGACAAGCATGTTTAGTGGCAATTTATAAGTTGATCCTGCAGTCATTGGCTGAGTATCATTCATAGAGAATTGCTCATTTGTCTTGGTATTTTTATATGAAAAGGCAATTTGGCTAGACTCGATACCTTGGTCAGCCATAAAAGCTTCAACCACTTGGTTCAATGTCATGTTAGCATAATCATAATACAAGCCATTACCATACATGGTATCTGCATCTGCTTCCATGACTGCTTGTTTAGCTTCGGCTGATTTATTAGTTGGAGTTACCTTTTCCTCTTTTTCTTTGTCTTCTTTTTTAGTGACTTTAGAACTAGAGCCGAAGATATTTCCAAGGCTACCGGTGTGACCAGCTTTTTTCCCACGTCCTGCTAAAGCAAGCATGGCAACAAACAAAAGTATTACCAGAACACCTAGGAAGGCTAAGATAAGATATGCTTTTTTATCATCACGAGATGATTTTGATTTAGATTTTTTAGAGCGTTTACTTCTAAGTGCCAAGGTTTCAGTTTTTGTTTCTTTTTCCTTGTGCTCAACTGGTACTACTGTTTCTTCAGCTACTTTTTTGTCTGCTGATTTTTTAGAAACCTTTTTTGTATCTTTTTTCGCTTCTTTTTTGTTGGCCTTTTTAGCGCCTTTTTTGACATCTTTTTTAGTATCTTTAGTGTCTTTCTTGACGTCTTGTTGAAGGTCTTGTTTTACCGAATCTTTCTTTTTATCTTTAGTTTTTCGGCGACTTCCACTGTACTTCTTGCTTGAATGTTTTTTCTTTTTTTTCATAACAATAATAGTTTAAGCTATAATTCACTAAAAAGCAAGGAGATTTTACAATCATATTACAAAAAAATTATCCTCTTTTATTGAGGATAATTTTAAACTTATTTAGCTGCTGCATAAAGCTCAGCAACTTTATTCCAGTTAATGATTTCAAAAAAAGCTTTGATGTAGTTTGGACGTACGTTACGGTAGTTTAGGTAGTAAGCATGCTCCCAAACATCAAGCGCCAAGATTGGTTTCTTACCATCTGAGATAGGAGTGTCTTGGTTAGCAGTTGAAACAACTTCAAGTTTACCTTCATCGTTAACAACAAGCCATGCCCAACCTGAACCAAAACGAGTTGTTGCTGCTGCTGTGAAAGCTTCTTGGAAGGCTTCAAATGACCCGAAAGCTTCGTTAATAGCAGCTGCTACTTCAGCAGTTGGTTCTTGTTTTTCAGGAGACAAAAGTTCCCAGAAAAGTGCGTGGTTAAGGTGTCCACCACCATTATTAATAAGTGCTTGACGAATATCAGCTGGGATTTGTTCCACATCAGCCAAAAGTGCTTCAAGGTCTTCACCAATTTCTGGGTGTTTTTCAAGAGCAGCATTAGCATTTGCTACATAAGTTGCATGGTGTTTATCGTGGTGAAGAGTCATTGTTTCAGCATCAATGTATGGTTCCAAAGCATCATATGCGTAAGGAAGGTCTGGAAGAATAATTGCCATAGTAAAGGTCCTCTTTTCATTTTTTCTCCATTTTACCGCAAAGTGGTAGAGCTTTCAAAAATTTTGCTTACAAAATCATAGAAAACTCCATACCTCTAGCGGTTTGATAGAATTTTTAAAAGTGCTAAATCAAACAAGTAGTCTTTATCTAAAGTTCCTGTTTTTATCTGGTAATCTGTCTCTACTAAAATCTTAATCGTCATCATTAAGAATGTTACTGATAAGGGACGGCTATCTCTCAGTGCGAAACGAACCTGAAACTGATTAACTTTACGCCCTAGATAATCTGAGAGACTTGAAACAATTTGCTGCTCACTTTTACCTTGAGCAGATAAAAGTTTAACCTGTAAATAGGTACGAAACTGTCCCAACATAACAGCAATCAACTTAATCTCATCTTCACCCTGCAGCCGTAAATCATGAACCAATTCACGAACGCTCTGAATCTGTCCTCGTATAAGAAGTTGCGTCATATCAAAAATGTTATCTTGCAAACTTTTCGGAATGGCCTCAGCAATATCTTGCGATGAGATGTTTCCTTCCGTTTTATATCCCTTTAGAAAAGCTAAGTTTTTTTGAACATCTGAAAAATCAAAATTTGACTTGATCAAAAGTTCCTCAAAGACTCCTGTATCAAATGTAAGCCCCTCTTGATGCGCCTGCTTTTGAAAATAGGTTCTAAGTTCTGCATCTTTTAAAGGACTAGCTTCAAGCACCATGGCATCACGTTTGAGAAGTTTGACTAAACGACGCTTTCCATCTAGCTTTCCTGCAGACATTAAGACAAGACGAGTTGTTTCAACAGGAGACTCAAGATAATTTTCAAGACGCTTCAACTCTTTCTCATCCAGATACGACTTTTTAGCAGTAGTCATATCTGCGAAATGATCAAAAATGACCACCTTCTCATCTGCAAAAAAAGGCATACTTTCTAAATCGAGCTCAGCATCTTGATAATCAGTCTCCGACATATCAAAATAAGAATAGGTTAAGTCACTGGAATCAAAACCAATTTGTTTTAAAAATTTTTCTTTAGCTTGACTATACTGCCCTAAATCCTCGCCCGCCAAGACCGTTATCATGGGGAGCTTTTCTTTGGACAGCTTTTCAATCGTTTCCATAGCAATCATGGTTTTATTATAACAGAATTTTCACCATAACAAAAAGCCCACCACTAAAGTGATGAACTTTACTTTATTAACCAGAGTTACGAAGGCCTGTTGCAATACCGTTGATGGTAATGTGAATAAGGCTTATTTCGTCATCGGTCAAATCATTGTTACGAAGACGTTTAATCAATTCAATTTGGATGTAGTTCAAGACATTGAAGTATGGCAAACGGAAGTCCAAACTTGCTTTAAGTGATGGACTTTCATCAAGGAAGCCATCATGTTTTTCAATAGCAAGAATAACATCCTTAGTCAACTGCCACTCATCCAAAATAATATTGAAGACACTACGTACTTCTTCACTCTCTGCCAATTGTGCATAGTGGAAGGCGATATTCATGTCTGATTTTGAAAGCACCATGTCCACGTTTGACAAAAGTGAACGGAAGAATGGCCATGTTTCAAACATATGTTGAAGTTTCTCAAGGTTGCCTTCTTCAGCTTGGATAAAGCGATTAAAGGCAGAACCCACACCATACCAACCTGGGAACATGATACGGTTTTGTGACCATGAGAATACCCAAGGAATCGCACGAAGACCAGAAATCTCAGTAATAGTCTTACGAGCCGCTGGACGAGAACCGATATTCAAACTTGAGACTTCTTTAATAGGGCTTGCTTCAAAGAAGTAATCATAGAAATGTTCATTTCCAAAGACTAGATCGCGATAGATAACATTAGAATCATGAACAATACCGTCCATAATTTCACGGAAATCAACCAATTCATCTGGGTCCGCAATCTGACGTGTTACCATACGGTCAAGAGCAGCTGAAACAAGCATTTCAAGATTGTAGTAGGCAGCATCCTTATTACCATATTTATTACCGATAACTTCACCTTGTTCAGTCAAACGGATACGGTCCTTAATAGTACCAAATGGTTGAGACGTAATAGCATCGTATGATGGGCCACCACCACGACCGACAGTACCACCACGACCATGGAAGAAGGTAATCTTAATGCCACGCTCTTCACCAATCTTAGTCAATTCATTTTGAGCTTTGTAAAGCGTCCAACCTGAAGACAAGTAACCACCATCTTTGTTAGAGTCTGAGTAACCCAACATGATTTCTTGGTAGTTGTTGCTATTCTTGATCCAACGTTTAACGATATCATAACCAAGATATTGTTTCATGATATCATTAGAGTTTTCCAAGTCTTCGATAGTTTCAAAAAGTGGAACGATTTGGACACGCGCACGTTCTGTATCAACCAAGCCAACTTCTTTAAGAAGGATAGCCAACTCAAACATATCAGAAACGCTCTCAGTGTGAGAAATGATATGTTGTTTGATGACATCTTCACCGATATAGTCTTTCAAGAGACGAGCAGTGCGGAAGATCGCCAATTCTTTTTCAAGTGTTTCAGACTTAGGCACATTAGTTGATGACAAGGTACGAGGGTCTTCTTGCAATTCTTTAAGAAGAACCGCAACTTTTTCAACCTCTGTTAATTCACTATAGTTATCAACAATATTTGCAGATTTAAGCAACTCTGCTACACATGCTTCATGAACACTTGAATCTTGACGCATATCGATTGTAGCAAGATAGAAACCAAAGACTTCTACAGCTTGAAGAAGCTCTTCGAAATCACCTGAAATCAAGACAGCATCGTCGTTTTCAAGAAGTGAATTTTTGATTGCCAAAAGATCGTCATGGAAGGCATCTGCTGTTTCGTAGAATTCTGTTGTTTGTTGTGAGACAGCTTGAAGACTTTGGCTGAGACGTTGTTGCACGTAATCAGCTACTACTTCACCTGTTGAAGCTGAACCCAGACGAACATTTTCAGAAAGGCGTTTAGCAACTCTTTCCTTATTGAAGTTTCCTTCTTTAAAGAAAAGAAGTGTCTGAATCAACTTAGACTGGATGTAACTGAAAGCACGACGGTAGGGTTCATTTTCACGATAAACAGATGTATCTGGAGAATGTTTCGCCATCTCTGCTACTGTATCTGAAACCTCAGTCAAGCGTGATGAAAGTGAGAATGAACGATAAAGATTATCAACTTTTTCGATATAGTAGTTGAGGATAACTTCACTTTGCAATGTTGCAGAAAGTTTAAGAGTTTCTGCTGTTACAAATGGGTTCCCGTCACGGTCACCACCAATCCACATACCCATAGTAATAGGGGTTGGATTGTCGAGTTCAATACCTTTTTCAACTGCTAAACGTTTGAATTCATGTGATAAGTTCGTAATCGCCTTAATCAATGAGGAGTTATAATACTCCATAACGTTAGTGATTTCGTTTTTAACCTTAAGTTTTTTCTCACGAATGATATCTGTTTGCATCATAATTTCTACATAACGACGCAAATCTGCATACCATTTATCCTTGTTAATAAGACCAGCCTTAACATCACGATGCTTACGGAGAAGTTCGTGAATGTGGTTAGTCAATTCAAGCATAGTTTTACGTTGAACCTGAGTTGGGTGAGCTGTCAAAACTGGCACGACATTGACATGTTCAAGAATGTCACGTGCATTATCACTTTCAGCGACAACATCAAAGGTTTCAGACAACTTACCTAGATAAGATTCATCAATATTGTTCTTGTGGTTGACTTCATAAGCCAAATCCACGTCCTCAGAGATATTAATCAAGAGAGGTAACAAAGAGAAATAACGTGATGCAACGACCATATCGTCATTCGTCATTTCTGAAATGGCTTGTGTAAGGGCCACATAGTCACCTTCATCATAAAGTTCAACCAAATGTTGGATAGTTGTGAGACCTTGCTCTCCAGCCATGCCTCGTGTTGCATCATCCAACAATTCTTTCAAGATACCAACTTCTTCAGAGATGATTTCCTGGTTGTTACTGCTTTCCAATTTGTTAAAAGCCAAACCGTATTCTCCTTACTTTATGTAGTACCCTTTTATCATATCACTTTTAAAACAAAAGTAAACTATTTTCCTTTAAATCGTCAGTTATTTTGCAATTTTCCGACTTTTTCAAACAATTTTTTAAGTCTATTTCCGAACTTTATAAAAAAAAGACTCTGAAACAGAGTTCAGAATCTTAATTATACTTTTTTTGATAGAATTTGATTTCATCGCCATCTTCAACCTTAAGTTGGTTGGCTGCTTTTTCACCAAGTTTCCCATTAACATCAAACATCCAATAGATGCCCTTATCTTTATCTTGAGAAATACCATCAATCTCAGTGATAAAGCCATCGTTTTCTTGAACAGGATAGACCTCTTCCAAGACATCAAGCACTGTATCCCCTTTTTGGATTTCTACTGATTTTTTCTTACTTTCCTTATCTGTTTTCAAAATCAAAGTCACTTGACCTTGAACCTTAGACTGATGATTGTTTGTGCTACTAGTAAGTTTAGCTGCCTCATTTTTTCCACAGGCTGCTAGGGTAACAAGTGATAAAGCGAGAAAGATATAGGTTAATAATTTTTTCATTTCAAAAACCTCCGAAAAATAGACTGTATGAATGGATAAAATAGAAGCGTCGATATTGCATGATAGGTGTCGTAAAGTAGACCAGAAATAACAAAGGTAATCCCACTTTTAAATAGGAGGCCATAGCTGTAATCCATGAGAATCCCATAGAGAAAGGACAAAAGAGTGACCAAAGCAATCTGCCAGACAAGTGATAACCTAGGTGCCATCAAACTCCAAAGAGCCATCAATACTCCGAATGCCAGAATCTGATTAAAGACCCAGGGACCAAAACCAAAGATGAATCCTGAGATGGACATGGTTAAAGCCATAATCAATAGACCATCAACCAAACCC
The DNA here is from genome assembly GCF_016648635.1 of Streptococcus sp. 21.1. Classification (NCBI taxonomy): domain Bacteria; kingdom Bacillati; phylum Bacillota; class Bacilli; order Lactobacillales; family Streptococcaceae; genus Streptococcus; species Streptococcus sp. 21.1. The sequence goes on from NZ_JACLQL010000005.1 coordinate 133,478, forward strand.
AAATAAAGAACAGCCACAAAAAACATAGCTGTAATAGGCTGAATATTTGGCAATCCTATAAATGCTGACCGCAATCCTACTGCCAGAGCTGACAGAATAGCTATCCGAGCCATTCGTTGAATCGTTAATTTCATATATCTATTATGCCAGAAATAAGAAAATATGACTAGTTTAAAAAAAAAAAAACTAAAGATTTCTTGAAATACAGAGTGAGATTGTGCAATTTTTAGAAAATAACGTTCCTTGTTGCCTCTCCCAAATATCAAACAGTTTGAGCAGGATGAATATTTGAGATAAAAAGTGTACTCTCATTCACTATCCTCTGTCATCTTGACAACTATAAAAAAATTAACTTCAATTAATTATATAAGTTAACTTGACTTAATTTTTGTTTTAAAGTATATTAAACCCAAGGAGGTAGCTAATGATTCAAATTGAAAATATTAATGTGTCTTACCAACAGACATTAGCTCTGGATAATATCACCTTAAACTTGGAGGGACCTAGTATTACTGGAATTATTGGACCAAATGGTGCTGGTAAATCAACTCTAATTAAAGCATTGATTGGTATTATTCCTCACTCTGGAAAAATCCTTTTCAATAAACAACCTATTCGTCAGCAATTGAATCGTATTTCCTATGTTGCACAGAAGGCTGATATTGATTTTAACTTTCCGATTACTGTCAGAGAGTGCATCTCTCTAGGACTCTATCCCAAAACCAAGTTCTTTAAACGTCTATCTAAGAGTGATTGGTCTAAGGTCACAGATGCTTTAACACTACTCGGTCTAAATGATTTGGCTCATCGACAAATAAGCCAATTATCAGGAGGTCAATTTCAACGTGTTCTAATTGCTCGTTGTCTTGTACAAGAGGCAGATATTATTTTATTAGATGAGCCCTTTGTAGGGATTGACTCTGTTAGCGAAGATATTATCATGAACACCTTGAGAGAACTTAGGGACAAAGGTAAGCTTATTCTTATTGTCCACCATGATTTGAGCAAAGTTTCTCATTATTTTGACCAAGTTATCCTCCTAAATCGTAAACTGATTGCTAGTGGGCCTACTAATCTTATTTTTAATGAGGATAATCTCCGTAAAACCTACGGTAACAGTTTATTTTATAAAGGAGATGTAAATGATTTCTGAATTTATTGATGGTTTGCTAAATTTCCACTTCTTACAAAATGCTCTTATAACGGCTTTAGTTATTGGAATTGTCGGGGGTGCTGTTGGTTGTTTTATTATTCTAAGAGGGATGTCACTTATGGGTGATGCAATTTCACATGCGGTTCTACCTGGGGTAGCCATTTCCTTTATCTTGGGTATTAACTTTTTCATAGGAGCCATCATCTTTGGACTTTTAGCTTCTACAATGATTACCTATATCAAAAGTAATTCCATTATTAAGAGTGACACGGCAATTGGGATTACCTTTTCGAGCTTTCTAGCTCTCGGTATTATTCTCATCGGTGTTGCTAATAGTTCCACAGATCTCTTTCATATTCTCTTCGGGAATATTCTAGCTGTTCAAGACATGGATATGTGGATAACGATTATCGTTTCACTTCTCGTACTAGCAACTATTACAATCTTCTTTCGCCCTCTACTCCTAACATCCTTTGATCCAATTTTGGCCAAGTCAATGGGAGTTAAAGTCTCCTTCTACCATTACTTACTGATGGTTATTCTAACCTTGGTTGCTGTAACTGCCATGCAAAGTGTTGGTACTATTCTTATTGTGGCACTTTTAATTACACCGGCTGCTACTGCCTACCTTTATGCTCATAGCCTAAAAACAATGATTCTTCTCTCATCAGGATTAGGGGCTCTGGCATCTGTTCTAGGTCTTTTTATCGGCTATAGTTTTAATATTGCAGCTGGTTCAAGCATTGTATTAACGTCTGCTCTACTCTTTCTCATCAGCTTTTTCATCGCCCCTAAACAAAGTGGCATGAATAAAACTTATAAACAATAGAATAATAGGATGAAAATAATATGAAAAAAATACTATCAACAATAGTACTACTACTTTTAGCGGTAGTTACTCTAACAGCTTGTACCAATAAACAAGGCAGTAGCAAGGATAAATTACGAGTCGTTACGACCAATTCCATTATTGCTGATATCACCAAAAATATTGCTGGAGATAAAATCACTCTCCACTCTATTGTCCCCGTTGGTAAGGATCCTCACGAATACGAACCTCTTCCTGATGATGTAAAGAAGACATCGCAAGCTGACTTAATTTTTTACAACGGTATCAATTTAGAAACTGGTGGAAATGCTTGGTTTACTAAGTTAGTCAAGAACGCTCATAAGACAGAAAATAAAGATTATTTTGCAGTTAGTGATGGTGTTGAGGTAATTTACCTTGAAGGTCAATCAGAAAAAGGTAAGGAAGATCCCCACGCTTGGCTTAATCTGGAAAATGGGATTATTTATGCTCAAAATATTGCCAAGCAACTGATTGCTAAGGACCCTAAAAACAAGACCTACTACGAAAAGAATCTAAAATCCTATACTGAAAAACTTAGTAAACTGGACCAAGAAGCTAAAGAGACATTTAACAAGATTCCCGATGAGAAAAAACTGATTGTCACTAGTGAAGGATGCTTCAAATACTTCTCTAAAGCCTATGGCGTACCATCTGCCTACATCTGGGAAATCAATACAGAAGAAGAAGGCACACCAGAACAAATCAAAACACTAGTTGAAAAACTACGTCAAACAAAGGTACCAGCTCTCTTTGTCGAATCTAGTGTCGATGAACGCCCTATGAAAACAGTATCTAAGGATACCAATATTCCTATTTATGCAAAGATCTTTACAGATTCTATTGCTGAAAAAGGGCAAGACGGTGATAGCTACTACAACATGATGAAATATAATCTGGATAAAATCACCCAAGGCTTGAATCAGTAAAAATCTTATCTAAGAAATATTCTGTATTCTTATGATAAATCTGTTATACTATGGTGAGACTATTTTCAAAGGAAGAGAAATGACACCTAATAAAGAAGACTACCTCAAATGTATCTATGAGATTGGTACTGAAGAAGGTAAAATAAGCAATAAGGAAATCGCAAACCGTATGCAGGTGTCTCCACCTGCTGTGACGGAAATGATTAAGAAATTGATTTCAGAAGACCTCATCATCAAAGACAAAGTCAAGGGCTATCTTCTAACGAAAACTGGTAAAATCAATGTCGCTGAACTCTATCGGAAACATCGTCTCATCGAAGTCTTTTTGGTGGACCACTTGCAATATACTTGTGACCTAATTCATCAAGAGGCTGAAATTTTAGAGCATACTGTCTCTGATCACTTTATCAATGCCCTTGACCGCCTACTCAATTACCCCCAAACCTGTCCACACGGTGGGCAAATCCCCAAGTCAGGTCAGCTCATAGAGGAAATCTACAACCAGACTTTTACACAAGACCTAACTCCTGGAGACTATGTACTTCGTCGAGTTCAGGATCAAATTGATTTACTCCATTATTTGGAAACTGTCGGTCTTAAAATTGGGGTAACTTTTACCTTGAAAGGCTTTGACCCTTTTACACAACTCTACCGCCTGAATATTGATGGAAAAGAAATTCAAATTCCAGAAACTGTTGCTAGCAACCTTTATATTGAATCAAACTAAAAAAGCGAGGCTGATAAACACCTTTAGAAGTGTCATCAGTCTCACTTTTTTTACATTTGTTTCAAGCGTTCCACCCGTTCTGAAATTGGTGGGTGAGTATAGAAGAGCTTCTGCAAACCAGATTCCTTTTTAGGATCATTGATATAGAGGGCTGCGCTCGCATCATCCACATGATGTTGCATTGGCGTACTATTATCAAGTTTAAGCAGAGCATTAATCATACCTTGTGGGTTACGTGTTAATTCGACGCTAGAAGCATCAGCTAGAAATTCACGCTGGCGTGAAATAGCCAACTGAACCAGAGTAGCTGCCAAAGGTGCCAAAATAATGGCAATCAAGGAAATAATGAGAAGAATAATCTCCAAGCCACTACTTCCATTACGGTCATCATCATTACGACGACGGCCTCCACCCCAGAACATCATATTGCGAGCCATACCAGCTAGCATGGTGATCGCAGATGCCAAGGCTACTGCAATAGTCGAAATACGGATGTCATAGTTACGAATATGGCTGACTTCGTGCCCTATGACCCCTTCAAGTTCCTCACGATTCATAACTGCAAGAAGACCTGTCGTAGCAGCTACAGCAGCATTTTTAGGGCTAGACCCCGTCGCAAAAGCATTCATTGAAGGATCATCAACAATAAAGACACGTGGCATCGGTATTTGTGCCACCATAGCCATATCTTCAACCACATGATAAAGGTTTGGAGCGGTTTGTTCATCAACCTCTCGTGCACCATTCATAGCCATAACGACATTGGTTGATTGGAAAATCATGGTAACGGCATAGATAAAACCGATAACTAGAGCAAGAATCAAACCACCGAAGCCTGAACCTAACCAAAGATAGCCGACACCGTAACCAACAAGGCCCAACAAGAGGAAAAAGACCAGGAGCAAAAGCCAAGTCTTTCTCTTATTTCGAGCAATCTGATCAAATAACATATTAGTTACCTAGTCCACTGAAATCAACCTTAGGAACAGCTTTTTCTTCTTCAGGTGTTTCAAGGAATTCAGCAGCCTTAAAGCTAAACATCTTAGCAATAACATTGCTTGGGAATGTTTCCAATTTCACATTGTAGTTACTTGTCACACTGTTATAAAGTTGACGTGAATAGGCAATTTTGTTTTCAGTGTTTGTCAACTCTTCTTGAAGCTGGCTGAAGTTTGCACTAGCCTTAAGGTCAGGGTAACTTTCAGCTACCGCAAAGATTCCAGAAACCTGGCGTGTCAATTCATCACTAGCACGCATCGCTTCTGCTGGCGAAGTCGCCGCTGCTACTTGATTACGAAGTTCTGCTACTTTTTCAAGTGTTGAACCTTCGTATTTTGCATAACCTTTAACAGTCTCAATCAAGTTAGGAAGAAGGTCATTACGACGTTTCAATTGAACATCAATTTGACTCCATGCCTCCTTAGTTTGCATACGGCTTTTAACCAAGCCGTTATAACTTGCAATAACAAAAATTACAAGAACAACGATAGTGGCAATAATAATCCAAATCATATTTTTATTCCTTTCTTGTACTGAAAAAGAGTCAATTAACCTCTCTTTCAAGTATTTTGATAGTCTCAGTATATCAAATTTTCAGATAAAAGTGGTAAAATGTGAGTCGTTTTACAAAAAAACTGGACATCTTGTCCAGCTTTTTTATTACTCTTTAGACGTGTGTCGTTTGCCTTGGGCTAGGGCATCTGCTTCTGTCATAGTAACGACATTTGCTTTGTTGGTGTTGCTAGGCATACTATTGATGTCATACCAATAAACATCTGCTGTTCCATGACGCGCCACATAAACTGTTCTATTCTCTTCTTGTATAGGTTGCACAGGCTCTGGTTCAGAACTTGGTTGTTCAGTCACCTGTGAACTCTCAGAACTAGGCTCAGATGGTGCTTCAGTAAATTCAGTTACCGTATTTGTTGCTGTCCCATCTGCATAATTGATTTCTGCATTTGGTGATTGGTTATCTAAGACAACATGTGTAACTCCCTGACTATCAAGAGTCTCCTTATCTCCACCAAGTTTAATTTCCAAGAGATTTCCAGAACTATCGATACCAACATACTGAAGTTCCACTTGACGAGGCAACAACTCGTCTCCACTGTAGATAGCTGTTACCTTATAATCTAACCAATAGTTAGGGTGGAGTGCCAGCCAGTTATCCAAGCGATTCTCGTAATAAAGCATGCCTGACTGATTACCTTCGTCGGTTCCTTTATAATTTCCAGAGTTCAACCAGGCAGTCATAGGTACTAAATTCTTGCCCTCGTCATTGACACCAGAAAACTGATAGCCAATCAAATGTCCTCGATTCATTAACCAAGATTTTGATTTACCATCACCATAATAAAACTTATAGTTATGCCATCCTACAGGATCATATTTTATTTTACCGGGGCGTTTATTCTTTGGCTCGTCCTTATCTTGTAACTGTATATGAGCACTGTGGGCACGTCCTAACTGGTCCTTTTCCTCCATGACAAACTGCTTTTGACCATTAAAAGCTAATATACCATTGCTCTCATCCGCTTGAGCTACTTGAGAGCTTACAGTCAACGATTGTTTGCTAGTATCTACTGAAAATCCGAAACCTAAAGTAAATACTAAAACAAGAAGAGCAAATAAACGAATCCTACTATTTCTTTTTTCTTTCATTATCTTAACTCCTTAATTTTTTATCACTTTAATTATACAGGACCAAATCAAAGCGGATGATTAAAAATAAAGAATAATGATATTAGCTATCTTAGAACTTGCTTAAAAAAACAAGAAACATCCATTTTATTGGATGCTTCTTACCTATTATTTACCTGCTTTTTTACCTTGTTTTGTAAGGTAAACTGTAGATATACTTAGTGCCGCAGCAACTCCGACAAGAAGGAAGACCGTTGTAGTATTAGACTTACCTTTTTCTTTTGAAGTGCTAGCTTGACTTTCAGAACCCTTAGCAACCTGGTTTGCCTCAGTTGTTTTATCAATACGGGCGACATTCTTAGGTGTCTCATCCTTCTTGCTTTCCGCCAATTCTGACAAATCATTGCTAATCTCTTTGGCTACACCTTCAGAGCTTGTAAGTGATGCCGCTTCTGAGGCTAATGTTTCAGATGCCATAACCGCCATGACTTTACTTGCAATCACATCCACAGATTTCTCATTCAACAGAGAATTAAAGCGAATAGCTTCTGAGGCGAGCTGACTGCTTGTTATAGGGGTTTTTAGGTCATTGTTATAAGCGACCTGACTATTTGGCGAAATGCTGACAACTTCAGATGTACTTGCTGTTGTTGGTGCTTCGGAAACTTTGACGTCAACCTGACTTGTTGAACCTTTTTCAATAACTTCTGAAGAAACCTCGCTTATCGGATCCTCTTGTGTACTTTCTGAAGTTGGAGATTTCTCTGGGCTGTCAGAAGTAATTACTACGTCAACCTGACTGGTAGATGAAGCTACTGGTGTTTCCTCACTCTTTGGTGACTCAGAAACTGAAGTCTCAGAGACCACTTCACTGTTTGATGCTTCGAAAACTGGAGTACTTGAATCTGCTTCACTCTTCGGTGTTTCTGATGCTGAAGTCTCGGAGACCACTTCACTGTTTGATGCTTCGGAAACTGGAGTACTTGAATCTGCTTCACTCTTCGGTGTTTCTGATGCTGAAGTCTCAGAAACTACTTCACTATTAGATGCTTCGGAAACTGGGGTGCTTGATCCTGCTTCACTCTTTGGTGACTCAGAAACTGAAGTCTCAGAGACCACTTCACTAGTGGATGCTTCGGAAACTGGAGTACTTGAATCTGCTTCACTCTTCGGTGTTTCTGATGCTGAAGTCTCGGATACCACTTCACTGTTTGATGCTTCGGAAACTGGAGTACTTGAATCTGCTTCACTCTTTGGTGACTCAGAAACTGAAGTCTCAGATGCCACTTCACTGTTTGATGCTTCGGAAACTGGAGCTGTTGAACCTGCTTCACTTTTTGGTGTTTCTGATGCCGAAGTTTCGGATACTACTTCACTATTGGATGCTTCGGAGACTGGGGCTGATGAACTTTCCTCACTCTTTGGCGTTTCCGATGCCGAAGTCTCAGATACCACTTCACTAGTTGATGCCTCGGAAACTGGGGCTGATGAACTTTCCTCACTCTTTGGCGTTTCCGATGCTGAAGTCTCAGATACCACTTCACTAGTTGATGCTTCGGAGACTGGGGCTGATGAACTTTCCTCACTCTTTGGTGTTTCTGATGCTGAAGTTTCAGAGACTGGATTATTGACTGGCTTTGGCTCAGGCTTTGTTGGAGAAACTGTTGAAACAGCTCCAACAATCGTCGCCTTATTGTCAATCGTATTATTAGATAAACGGATTTCTCCATTACCATTGTCACCCATCTCAAAGTTTTTGGTAATCACTGGATCAGCCAAGGTATTCAATAGTTTATTATTGTAGACATCGACATTCTTGATTGTTCCACGAACTTGTTGGAAATCAATGGCACCACGATGGAGGTTATAGAGGTCATTAGTTGTCCCTGAACGTAGAATGGTATTGTCATGAATCTTAATTCCAGAATCATTGAGGTCAAAATTGTGACCTGCAAAGACAGTGTTTACACGGATACCTGCTCCAGCAAAAACATCCTTGATGAGGTTTCCTGAAATTTCATGCCCCTTACCACCAAAAATACCGATACCAGCCGCACGCCAACCTGATTCAATGGTGTTATTAAGGAATTTATTATTTTCCTCAGCTGCGGCATTTGTCCCATCTGAAATACTTGACCAGATAGCTAAACCATCATCACCATTCCCACGGATATTAGAGTTCTTAACTGTTGAATTCTTGGTCCCTTGAGCAAAGTTAATACCATCAGCCAAGTTATTACGGATACGAGCATTTTCAACGACAAGACCGTCCGTATACTTCATATTTCCCGTCTGGTCGTAGTCTCCAATCCACATACCGACTTCAAAATGCTGAACCCAGATGTCGTGAATTTTCGAATCCTTACCAAGTGTTCCCGAGATAGCCTTGTACTGTGCATCTTCGTTATAGCGAGACGTCAAGTTAGAATCCATATAAAGATTGCTCAACTCAATGCCATTACTATTATGACCAACGACAATACCACCACCATAGCGTTTGTCACTTGTAAAGTGTAGTTGCGTATGCCAAACACCGGCACCTGAGATTTTTAGATTATCAGCTTCTATATTAACCTGTTTGTCAAAATTGAAACGCCCTTCTGGAATATAGACAGATTTTCCGCTGGCTTTAGCTTCTTCCACAGCCGCAAGTAGGGCAGCTGTGTCGTCACTATCATCATTAGCAGATGCTCCCTTATCCACGATACTGATACTATTTTCACCTTGGGCAACAGGCGCTGGAGCCTGTTCAAGCTCAATAAAGTCAATACCGTAAGGGACATTGTCATCTTTCTTCTTAACTAGAGAAATCTTATCACCAGATTTCAATTGAATATCCTTGAGGAGAAGACGTGTCTCATCAAAACGAAAACGTGCACTGGAACCATCAATGGCTTGATCATACTCATGGTCCCCTTTAAGGTACTGCCATGCTGAGTGAGATGACAAATCAAGATTACCAACGCTTGAACCATTGACCTGCACATCCAACTGACCTGATGCACCATCAGGTATTGTATAACGCACATTCAAAGCATTGGCTGGCTCAGTGACATTGAAAGTAACTGCCACATCCTTTTTAAGAAGCTCAACATAAGTTTGGTTAGTCGCTTCCACAGCCGTAGATTCCATGTCCGTTGACTGTTGGATTGTAGCACCATTTTCAACACTTGCATTCTCTGCCTCATGAGTCGTATAAGGCATCTTTGCACCGTAACCATCAGTGCTGTACTCCTTGCCTTGACCTTGGTTCTCACTCGCATTGGTTAAGACATTTGCTGAAGTTTCTTGAGTTTGAGGGTTGTTTGCCTCAACCAATTGATCAATGGTCGGAGTCTGTTCAGCTGCTTGAACAGTTGTTACCTGAGGCTGAACTGGAGCAATGTTGGCAGGCTGTGACGCTTGCACAGTCTCAACTGATGCTGGTTCGGAAGTCGCCAATTGTGCCGTTGAAGCTGTTTGAGGTGTCTGTGCCTGATTTGAGGCATCAGTCAAATCACTAATCGATTGTGCCTCATCGGCCTGAGCCCCTTGCCCATTGGCAAGAGCCATGAACCCAATCAAAGCTGATGCTGCCCCAATGGAATATTTTCGGATGCTGTACTTTGGTTTTGTTTTACTTTCTCTAAACAAGTTAATTCTCCCGATACTTTTTTTCACAATCTCTCCATTTTAGTTTTAAGCTATTCTCGAACTAAAAACAGAGACTCTTAAATATTTGATGTACTTAATGATGCTGTTGTTTCTTTAATCCAAAACAAACCAAAACAAATTATAAGTCATGAGAACACAAAATAAAAGGCTAAGTAATCCATTTTAACAAGGCCTTAACAAAAATGTCATATTAGAAAGTTCAGTTATTCATTTCTAAATTATAGTCTAAAAATGTCGCACAAAAAGGTAATTTCTTTCACGTGTAAGAAAGAGAAAACTCTAAACTTCCATAAAGGCTTATTTAGCAAGATTTATCGGCTAAAACAATCAAATTGTATTAAATCTGTTTTCTCAGATTTATGTCAAACGTTTGACAGTCTTTTTTAATTTTACGATTCAAAGTATTATTTTCCGAATGTTTAAGTATTACAAATGTTAAATACCCAAAAATAAAAAAAGAGACAAAAACTGCCTCTGACTTTTCAAATAAATGTTTATTCCTAACTGATTCTTACGATAACAATGTCTCTAATTCTTCAACCGATAAACCAGTCACATCCGATACTACTTCTAACGACAGACCTTTTGACAGCATCTTACGAATCAGTTCTAGTTGTCCCTCATAACGACCTCGTTCTAACCCTTGTTTAAGTCCACGCTCTAGTCCTTGCTCTAACCCTTGTTCCAAGCCTTCTTCACGTGCTTCATCGATAGCTGTTTCCATAGTCATGTCATAATTTTCTTGAATACGTATGCGTTCATCAATCATCGCCTTTTCCTCCTGTGTCCAGCTGGATGAATCCAGTAATGAATCGGCATGCGTGACCGCTTGACTAGGTTCCTTAGAAAATGGGAGATTTCCAAAAAACTCTAGCCACTGCCGCCCTTCATCCGTAATATGCTTACCTTTATTATACTTATCCAACTCTAAAAAGGCAATCTGAAGAAGGTTTTGCCGTTTCCCATCCTTGTAGTAAGAATTTAACGGATTGCTCGTCCGACTATTGGCCATCCAATAAGTATTAATCGGGGACTCCTCATCTGGCAACAAGGTCTTCTCCAAGATAGCTATGCCATAGACTGGCTCCATCTGCTCATACATCTTATGCGTCTGTCCTTGTTGGCGTAATTGTTGCACATTTTCCACCAGCTGGTTAGCCAAATAATAATGAAAACGATTGAGAAAATAATGCTGCTTACGCACCTGAATCTCAATGATAACCTCAGTTCCATCATTCAACTTGGCTCGAACATCCACCGACGTTGAAAAGAGCTCATCCTCATCAAAGTCCTTTTTATGAAGCTGCGTCCCCTCCAAAATCTGAGCATCCACAACATCCAAATCCAAAATATCTCGAATGAAAGCCACCGTCACCTCAGGCAGACTGAAAATCTTCTTAGCCATGATATCCAAGGTCGGTGAGACATGCTTGTGTCTTTTTTCCATGTACCTCTCCTTAAGAAAAAATAGAGGATTGGCCCCTCTACTACTATCTATTCGGAAAAAGTAAATGAAAGCTTGCAACTACCCCTTAAATGCTTTCACAAAAGCCTTGAGTTCTTCGTCTGCTTCTGGAGTAGTTCCATGAAGCTGGCCAAGCATATCAAGAAGGGATGCTGTCTGACTTTCGATCGTCGCATTGGTCTGATTAATCTTAGCCACAATCTCGGTCAAAGGCTCCACTTCTTCTTCCTCAAAGGTATCCACATAGCGAGGAATATTAAGGTTGTAGTCATTTTCCACAATCTCTTCAAAGCTAGCCAGATGGGCGAACTTGTCCATATCCTCACGACTCTTATAGGCATCGAGAATCTTTTCAATATGGGCGTCTGTCATGATATTCTGATTTTTCCCTTTATCAAACTCCTTAGAGGCATCGATAAAGTAAACATCACGATTGGTGCGGTTCTTTTTGAGAATGATAACCGTCGTCGGAATACTGGTGTTAAAGAAAATATTAGCAGGCAGTCCGATTACCGTATCAATGGCACCTTCTTCTAACAAAGCCTTACGAATAGTCCCTTCAGCATTACCACGGAAGAGCACCCCATGAGGTAGGACGATAGCCATAACACCATTGTCTTGTTTCAAGTGATAGTAACCATGCAAGAGGAAGGCAAAATCGGCCTTAGACTTAGGTGCCAGTTTCCCAAATGGTGAGAATCGAGGATCATCCATGAACCCTGAGCTAGCAGACCACTTGGCCGAATAAGGTGGGTTCATGAGAACACCGTCAAAGTTAGTCGGCTCTTGAGTTGGCCAATCCTCATCCAAGGTATCAGCGTTATGTAAAAACTGGTTTTCAATCGGCACACCATGCAGGATCATGTTCATACGTGCCAGGTTATAAGTTGAGGTATTTAACTCTTGACCAAAGTAAACCACTGTCTGTGGTTGGCGTGAATAGCGTTTGGCATTAAGCAAGAGCGAGCCTGACCCCATTGTGGCATCGTAAAGGGTAAAGCCTTGCTTGTCCTCACGACCTAAAAAGGCAATCTGGGTCATAAGCTTGGCTACAGGTTGCGGTGTATAGAACTCACCAGCTTTCTTACCCGAATCCGTCGCAAACTGACCAATCAGGTACTCGTAAGCATCACCAAGCATGTCACCAGCATGACCTGCCACATCTAAGACAGCCAACTCTTTCATCACAGCCGCAACCGTCTGGTTTTGCTTTTGAGGAGTCGCCCCAAGTTTCTTAGAGTAGAGGTCGATATCTTCAAAAAGATTTTCGTAAAGCTCGTCACTCTGCTCAATATCACGGAAGCCCTGAGCCAAGTCCTCTAGCTGGAAGCTTCCATCATTCACTTGCTCTACTAAGGCCGTAAAGGTCAAGTCAGGATGAATGGCATAACTCATCTCATCAGTAATAACTGCCAAGAGGTCCTCGTGAGTCTCCTCATCCTCATAGTATTTACGATAGACCGCCAGTGCCTCTTCCAAGCTTTCTGTCTCTTCCTCCATGGTCTCTGCCACGAAAAAGAGCATCTTGTCCGACAAATACTTGTAAAAGACCATGCCCAAGAGATAAGACTTGTAGTCGTTGGCATCCATCTTAGAGCGGAGCACATCCGCTGAGTTCCACAGGGCTTGATAAAGCGACTGGGAGGTTTGTGTTGTTTCTGACATAATGTTTCTTTCTTTGTATTTTTGAATGTTATCCTATTCGTTCTAATAGCCAATCACGTTTGTTTCCACTTCTTTGATGACCTCATCTGAAATCTCAGAAATAGGAAGTTGGTAAATAGTATTTTGATGTGGGTTGAAAATGCCTAGATTTTCAATGGTTTGAAACTCTGGATGAATCGAACGCCTACCCATGAGATAGTAAATCAGTAGCTGCAAGGTATGGTCCTTATTAGGCTTGCTGGCGGTGACTTTAAAGTCCCAAAGGGTATCTTTAGTCAGGAAATCCCCATCACCAGTCGTTATGGTAGCCGTATAAGCCCCCTCCATGGTAAAACCATCCGCAGTCACAGGATCAAAGGCCTTGAAAAAGCTCAAACTACGCTCAACCATGATACGAATATTAGCAATAGTAGCCTGATTTGGCACAATCCCCTCCACTGGACGATAAGCCAGAGGACCAGCACGAAAGGCACTATCAAAACCTGCCAACTGACAAGCCTTAGTAATCGACAAATCGTCTATCCCCTTAACATCATCCAGAAGACCAAAAGCCTTAGCCTCCAGCCTCATGGCACGAGCACCAAGCAAGGAAATCTCAAAGGCCTCCTCAACAGCTGTCCCATCCATGAAACGACTAAGATAGTCCACAGCAGTCCCAACCAAACTAGCCGCAATAGACTCCTCAGGATTAAGACCCTGATCATCATCAAGCGTCGTCACAGTAAAAGTCTTGACCGGAAGATAACCACCACGAGGCTGTTTAATCTGTTTGATACGTTGTGTTACTGATACCATGTTGGTCTCCTACTTTTGCTTAAATTCTATTGCTTTCATCTACTATCACTGTAAAACTGAAACTTTCGTTGCTAATCAGTCAAGTAAATAAATAGTCTTTATTCACCTTTTTAGATAAACATATCTTGCAAGAGTTTCTTTTTCAGCGTCTCAAGCTGAGTAATTTTCTCTTGATAAGAAGTGATAAGCTGGTCAAGATTTGAGAAATATGAGCCGATAGCTTGTTGTTCTCGAAATGCTGGGCATAAAAAATCATATTTTTTAAAGTCAACAGTCGTAAAACTCGCCTGATTTACTGCAGGTTTAGTAATAGATTTTATATAATTTTGATAACTTTGTACAAAAGTCATTAAATATATAAAATAAGGATAATAATCTTCTTTTACGGTTAATTTCAATATATTTGTTGTATATATCGTCTCCCTATCTGGTTCCCTTAGCACAATTGCAGCAGTCCCCATTTTTGCCTCACTGTTTATAAAATTAACCAATATATCATTCTCTTTTACAAAATAATTTGCTGTATTAGCTCCTTTAGGATCTTCCTTAAACCAGTATTTTATATCTCTATCCAAATTTAAAATTCCGTCACTAATATTGTTAGCTCTAATAACTGGAAGACCAATATCGTCATTTGATAATTCTCGCGACAAGCCACTTTTTAACTCAGATAATACATCACCTAATTTTATAATTCTCCACTCACCTTCAAAACCATCTAAACGAATTTCAGGAACTGCTTTTCCAGCTTTAGGGAACATCTTAGAGAGCATGGCTGCCTTGAGAGATTGGTAGTTGGCAAGATTGTCCTTGTAGCTAGCCAGAAGGTCGTCGAGAGTACGGAAAAGGAATCCGATGGCAGATTGTTCATCTATAGATGGAAAAGATATTTTAAATTTTTCTACATCATTTTTTGTAATGTTAGGATCTTTTCTACTACTCGCTGCAACATTTCTCCAACTTTCCTTTTTAAAATTTAAAAAATTTAGTAGAAAATTTGGATTAATTTCATTGACTGGCATCAAAGCTACTAGGGCTTGATTAATCGTAGCAGGATAAGCTAGTAAGCCTGTTCTTCCAATTTGATTAAATCCACCGTACATTGCTATCAATACAGACTTTTCAGGTAAAACTTTTAATTTTGTTGCTCCATATACTGAGATCTTTTCTTCATTAGAACATATTATAGAATTATTTAAATCTGTTGTTTTTATCCATGGAATTTCTCCATTTTGATAATTCCTATTATCAGATCGTGACGGAGTGTTTCCGGAATAAACTTCGTATAATTCTCCTAATTTAGATTTAGTCCAAATATTTTCAAATTCATTGAATCTTATTTTAGGTTTATTCATTTTCCTATCACTCTCTCATGTTTAATTTCACTTCAGAAATCAAAATTCCATTTTCTTTATTTTCATTCATTTTATCAATTATCATTGGGTCAAAAAAAATCGAACACTGTTTTAAATCTACACTATAATAATCTTTATATTTTTCTTCTAGAAGGTCACAAATTATGCCACTTACACCACAGTTAAGCATGGCTATACGCGTCTCATCTGTAGTTCCGAATTTAATTTTATTATACAGATTGACAGAAATGAGGTTCAGCTTAAAAAGTACATCTATAAATTTCATAATTTCATTATCAATAAAATCGTACTCTTCCTTCAATCTAACAATTGCTAAGTTTACTCTTTCTAGATGATTTTTTTGGTTTAAGTCAGTCCAAAGCTTTCTGAAACCTCCACCACGTGTCTTATCTCCCCATTTTCCAACAAAAACACTTTCCTTTTCCTTAATAGACAAATTATCCCAATAATTTAGGACATCAGTTACCATAGCTGTCATTTTTTTTGACCTCATCCTCCAACTAATCAACATAATGTAAAATGCTTGAGCTTTATGAGATTTTAATCGTCTTAGATTCTCCTCATTGCTATTTTCATCAATTCTTTTGAAAAATAGAAAATCTAGTACTTTGAAAACGCTATCTATGTTTTCAGCTATTGATACATTAGACATTTGTGATTGAATTTCCATTTCCATGGTAAAAATATTAAAAATAGTTACATTGTTTTGATATAAAAGTTTCCCTACTTTTGTTTTAGCTATATTTACAGTTTCTTGAATTTCAAGATTATCGTCTGAAATATTTGCTAATAATTCTTCTGCTTTAACCTTCTCATCGTCTGAAGATGAAGTATAAGTTAATAAAGGATTTTCTGGATAATCTTGGGAACTATTTTCATCCTGTATCAGTAACTTTCTACCCTTAATAAATTGTTCAAAATTCATATTAATCGGAGCATACTTACCTTTTATAATATGTATTTCTGGCAATAAATAGTCAAGATTGCCTGTCTTTTGGTTGAATATTTCACTAAATCTACAAATTCGTCCAATTAAATTTTTAAATCCTGATGGGGTTAAATAACTATTTCCTCTTTTAGGATTTAAAATAAACATTCGAGTCGCAGGTAAATTAACACCCTCAAGTAATGTAGAATTCGCTACTAAATATTTAATTTCATCTATCTTAGAATATAACTCCTCAATATAAAAACGGATTGACTCTGGCATAGACCCATGATGGTATACCACACCTTTACGAATACACTCTATCAATTTATAATCTTTATGAATAAATTCTTGTAGGTCGTTGAGAATTTTTTTAATAAATGGCTTATCAATTGGTTTTAGATTATTTGATAATTCAATTGCAAAACGTTCAATATCTACAGGTTTATTTAAATAAATAATATTCTTCCTATCTGCTTCATTAATAACTACCTGATAATCATTTGTTATGCTTTGATTTTGAATTTGAATGAATTTATGACTCTTCGGAGAAAATTGATCCAATAGTTCTTTTGTATTTCTATTTAAATCATGGAAGTAAAACATTTCTGATTTTACTTGTTCAGTTACTTTGTACCACTCATTAAAATTATCATCCAAATACTTAATTTCCAAACTCTTTCTATCAATCAAGAATGGAGTTAAATATTTATATGCTGATTCTGGATTTCTCTTTTTGTTAATTATTAATACTGATGTTAAGAGTACACTCCTAGAATCGTCAGATGTATATCTATCTAATAAATTATGTGCCTCATCAACTATTACGAAATCAAAAAATAATTCTCGATTTTCTTGAAGTAGTTTAAGCAATCTCTCTTGCGTTAATACAGCTAAAATATGTAAATCAATATCTGAATACATATCTGGCTGAGTTACTATTTTTCTATATCCAAATTGGTTAATGATTCTTTTCTTAGTCTGAGTTAATAATGATTTAGTAGGTGTAATAATACAAATATTTTTGTCTTGAAATTTTTCAACAAAAGATAAAATTAACTCTGTTTTACCATATGAGGTTGGTGCAACAATGATTTGTGATTTATTAAGATTTAGGTTCACAGATTTAGTTAGTTCAAGTTGTCCAATTGTTCTATATACATTATT
>NZ_JACLQL010000006.1:0-130107 GCF_016648635.1 Streptococcus sp. 21.1
TAAAAAGGGTTGAGAGATAACTTACGGCTGTCCTTTTGGAAGAGTCTCCAGTGATTTTTTAAAGCTCGATAAGGTAGTGACTTCTTATCAAACTGGTTCATAATCGCAATTCTTGTCTTTAAAAAGGCACGTCCAAAGTGCTGGATGATGTGGAAACGATCAATAATGATTTCGGCATTTGGAAAAAGTCTTCGAGCTAGTGGCATATAGGCTCCTGACATGTCCATCGTGATAAACCGTACCTTTTGTCGTACTTTCAATGGATACTTCAAAAAGTAGTTTCGAATAGTGGTTTGACGGCGATTATCAAGGATGGTTATGAGTTTGTTGGTCTCATAGTTTTGAGCCACAAAAGCTAGTTCACCTTTCTTGAACCCAAACTCATCCCAGGACATAACAGCTGGGAGTTTGTCATAATGTTCCTGGAAAGTAAACTGGTCAAGTTTACGATAGACAGTGGACGTCGATACACGAAGTCTTCTGGCAATATCCGTTAGTGATACCTTCTCAGTTAGAAGTTGTGCAACCTTTTGTCGGACAAGGTTGGAGATTTGGTGGTTTTTCTCAACGATTGAGGTTTCAGCCACCGTTACTCTCTTACACACTTTACACTGGAAGCGACGTTTCTTCAGACGTAGTAGTGTTGGAGTTCCAGCTTGTTCGAGAAGAGGGATTTTAGAAGATTTTTGAAAGTCATATTTGATCGTTATTCCTTGACAATGAGGGCATGGTGGTGCAGAATAATCAAGTTTTGCATGAATCTCGATATGAGTATTAGTTTCCAAAACAAGAGAAATAATGATGTTAGGGTCTTTAATTCCAATTAATTCTGTGGTATTCTTAATAAGTCTCATGAGTTCTTCCTAATGATGGTTTGGTCGCTTTTCATTATAGTTCTTATGGGACTTTTTGTGTACATTGAAAAAGCTCCATAATCTCTACAGTGGTTTTACCCACTACAGAAATTATAGAGCCTTTTTGTATTGCTATATGCTATAATAGTCCCAACTAAGATAAAAACACAGTTCTGGTTGGTAGTCCAGACGTAGGCAAGCCTATCAGTAACCTTCCTCCTTGGTTGTCCATTCTTAGGGATAGATTTAAGGAGGTGCTGTCGTGGAAACAATTTCAATTGGATTGACAGTTTATTTTGAAGATGGATTTTGGCATGGTTTGTTCGAACAAGTGTATCGAGAAACTTATAAAGTTTGTCGTGTGACATTTGGTCAGGAGCCAAAAGATGATGAAATTCTAGAGATTTTACAGACTCAGTTTACTCAATTATCTTTTAGTCCAGAGACTACAGTTAAGCAACATGTAAAAATTAAGAATCCTAAACGATTACAGCGAGCTGTGAAGAAACAAGTAAAGCAGAAAGTTTCTTCTAAGTCGAAAGAACTGTTACAGTTGCAGTATGAGGCAGGGAAAAAGATTTCAAAACATCAATCTAGTGTCCAAAAGCAATTGCTCAAACAAGAGAAATTTGAACGCAAACAGCAAAAACGAAGAGAGAAGCATAAAGGACATTAATGTGTTTCTCTTTAAAGAAACAGCTCTTTTCTAAATAGAAAGGAGCTGTTTTACTAGTATTGAAGAATAGATTTTAACTGTTTCTAAATCTAGTTACTTATCGTCAAAAGTTTTACTGATGATAGTTTCAAATTCAGGACAATACTTACTTGCCTCAAATTCAATGACATCATATTGGGCAATCTCATTTTGATAGAATGGATCGTGTGTAATGATTTCTTGAACAGCTTCTTTATTTTTAGCTCTTCCATCCCTCCACTTAGACTCTCATTTTAACCACTTATCCTCAAAAGCCGTTTTTTAAACGGCTTTTTTGCTAGACTGGTTCTATCAAAAGGAGAGAGAACATGATATTACAAGCTAAAAACATAAGTAAACGATATGGAAATCATTTAGCCGTAAACAATATTCACTTACAGTTTGAAAAGGGAACATTTAATGCGATTCTAGGACCAAATGGAGCGGGGAAATCAACGACAATTTCCATGTTGATTGGTTTGAAACAACTAACGCAAGGTGAAATCATCTATGAACCAGATACTAAAATTGGTGTGGTCTTCCAAACCAGTGTTTTAGATGAGATGCTGACGGTTAGGGAAAATCTGACCATTCGTGCGAAACAGTATAAAGGCTTAAAACCCGATCGTGTATCTGATCTCATTGGTCGGCTAGGCCTATCAGCTTTCCAAAAACAGAGATACGGGACGCTTTCAGGTGGCCAAAAGCGTCGGGTTGACATTGCGCGTGCTCTACTCTCACAACCAGATATTCTGTTCTTAGATGAGCCAACGACAGGTTTAGATATCCAAACTCGGAAGTCTATTTGGGATTTGCTCTATCAATTGCAGAGAGAAGAGGGAATGACCGTTGTATTGACCACGCATTATCTTGACGAAGCAGATGAAGCTGATCAAATTTATATTGTAGACCATGGGGAAGTGATTGCTCAGGGATCGGCATTAGATATTAAGAGCCAGTATGCAAAAAACATCTTGAAGATTCGTTTCAAGGAGATGCAGCAGATAGAAAGTCTCAAATCTTCGGGAATGTCAGTAGAGCAACAAAGTCAATTGGAGTATATTTTTCAACCCAAGAGTGAAAGGGAAGCCATTGATTACCTGGCACAAGTTAGAGATAGAATAGCCCATTTTGAGTTTCGTCCAGGGACCATGGATGATGCCTTTATTGCACTTACAGGAAGGGAGGTTCGTTAATGCTAGCCTTACTAAAGCGAAATTTTTTATTGTACTTCAGGAATCGTTCAGGAGTTTTCTTCTCCTTGTTGGGAGCCTTGATTTCCTTTATTCTCTATATTATTTTTCTTCAAAAAAATCTAACAGATGCTTGGGCTGAACTCCCCAATAGTGGTCCTTTATTAAATAATTGGTTAATGAGTGGGACGCTAGCTGTGACAGGGATTACGACGAGTCTGGCTGCCCTGACTCAGTTGGTAAAGGACCGTGAACATCAAGTAGATAAGGATCTTTATTTATCGAATCATGGGAAATGGCGGTTACCATTTTCGTATCTAGCGAGTGCAATCATCATCTCTTTTGCCATGCAGGTCCTTATGTATGTGCTGATGTGTGGCTATTTTAGAGAAGTGCCAAAATTATCCATACTACCCGAACTTCTCCTCATTATGCTGCTTAGTAGCCTGCTTTCTAGCTTAGTGAATGCCATTTTTGTTTACTTTTTCCAATCCGTAGATAGTCTTGGGAAGTTTGCGACCATAGTGGGTACAGCTTCTGGTTTTTTGGTAGGAACTTATGTACCTTTGGGCGTTCTACCTGATTTTGCACAACTACTAATGAAATGTACTCCAGCAACTTATATTGCTGCACTTTATCGGCAAGTCCTCATGAAAGAAACATTAAGTGAGACCTTTAAAGGTCACGATAATCTTCTTCAAGAGTTTCAAGAAAAAATGGGTATTCAACTCAAGTGGCAGGGTTTGTTGACAAAGGAAAATACTTACCTTATAGTGTTAGGAGGTATTCTTCTAGCAAGTATTCTTTGGATTGTTTTAGTGAAAAGAACTAGCCAGAAAAAATAAGTGAGAGTTGGAATAGGAATGAAACTTCGTTTTGAAGAAAAATCAGATATTTCGGCAAAGGATCCCTGTGTGGTCATCCAAGCAGAGCGATTGTCTGATCAAGCACGAGAGGTAATGGATTATCTCGAACAATTTTCAGTTGTAAATCAAGTGGTGATTCCTATTAAAACGGATGATCATTTGGTTATGGTAAAAATTGATGACATTATCCTAGCTGAGATTGATAAGAATGTGTTAACGATTTATACTGTAAACAATACCTATACGATGAGAGAGACACTGACAAACTTTCAGCATCGCATCAATCGTCGAAGTTTTTTACAGATATCACGTCATGCTGTTATGAATATAGATCATTTGGAATCCCTATCGGATAGTTTTTCTGGCAATATGATGGCTAAAATGACAGGTGGAGTTAAGTCCAGTGTCAGCCGAAAATATGTCAAATCTTTGATGGATTATTTAGGGGTCTAGGAGGAACCAATGAAACGTTTAATTGCTTATTTTGTATCCGGCGTGAGAACGGGATCGTTCTTTTACCTTGCATTCCTTTTACTTGGTCAATTATTTCCCCAGCTTATCTATCCCAAAGTTAATGTAGGTAATATTTTAGCCCTCTTTATGATGAGCGGTTTGATGGGAATGCTCTCGTGGATTTTGGAAGAGCTTGACCGCATGTCGTACAGATTTAGAGTAATCTTGCATTTCTTGTTGACGGCGATTGTACTTACAGTGACTTGTCTGATATCAGGCTGGTATGAGGCTTTAACGAACCCTGCTATCTGGATTGTTTTCATTTTTGTTTATATTATTATCTGGCTTTATCTCATTTGGCAAATGCATATGAGAACACAGCGTATTAATCAAGCTTTACTGCATCGTCGAAGCCAGAAAAAGAAAGAAAAGTAATAAATTATAGTAAACTTCAAAAAAATACTCTTTTTCCTCTTGACCCTCACGCCACGTCATAGCCTATACTCTTAATCAGAGAGGAGTTCTAATGAAATCTGTAAAAGAAGTGAGCCAACTATCAGGTGTCAGTGTGCGCACCCTTCATTATTATGACGAAATTGATTTGCTGAAACCGTCAGTTGTGGCTGAAAATGGTTACCGTTACTATAATCGCGATGCGGTTGTCCGTTTGCAGGAAATATTGCTTTACCGTGAGTTAGACTTTCCTCTCAAAAAAATTAAAGAAATCGTAGGTCAACCAGGTTATGACAAAGTTCAAGCGCTTAGGGATCAGATTAAGCTCTTAGAGCTGAAAAAGTCCCGGTTGGAAGCTGTCATAGCTCATGCCAAGGCCTTACAAATGGAGGAAGAAGAAATGTCATTTGAAGCATTTGATCAAAAAGCTGTAAAAGTCTTTCAGGAAGAAGCTCAGGCTAGATGGGGTCAGACAGAAGCTTATCAAGCTTTTGCGGCTAAGGAAGAGGAGTCCTTCCCTGAAGTTACAAAGGAGATGACTGCAATCATGTCTACCTTTGGACAGCTCAAGGAGTATAATCCTGGTGATGATAGTGTTCAGGAGCAAGTAAAGGCGTTACAAGATTATATTAGTCAGCATTTTTATCCATGTGACCAAACGGTATTAGCTGGTCTAGGTCAGATGTATCAAACAGATAATCGCTTTTCTAGTTTTATTGATAAAGTTGGAGGAGCAGGGACTGCCACTTTTCTCGCAGAAGCTATTCGTATTTATTGTCAATAAACTAAAGCCAAAGTCTTAGGGACTTTGGCTTTTTTCATGCCATAGTGACATTTATGTCACTATTTTTATAATCATTTAATGCTTATAATTAATATATCGTTTTAGAAGGCGATTAGTTAAGTGTTTCTGCTATTTTGCTTGAAATTTTCTTGCAGATAAGCGGAGGAAAGTTAATCAAATTCTAATCTAAATCAAATTTACGGAGGAAATCATGTCCATTTTAACCATCGACCACATCTCAAAGTACTATAATCTCGACGGTACGAATCAAGAGCGCGCTTTGAATGATGTTACGCTTGAGATTGCACCAGGAAAGATCACTGCTATCTACGGTCCATCTGGCTGTGGTAAGACCAGTCTGCTTAGTATTATTAGTGGCTTGGATAGTCAGTATCAAGGAAATCTTTATTTCAAAAATCAAAACATGCGAGATTTTTCAGAGCGTGACTTGACCTATTTTAGAAAGGCTCACATTGGCTTTGTCTTTCAAAATTTCAATCTTATCTCTCATCAATCAGTCCTTGAAAATGTCAAGATGCCTCTTTACGTTAAAAATATGACTGATAAAGAGATGGCCGAGATTGCGGAAAGGGAGCTTAGCCGTCTTGGAATCGGAGACTTTATCAAGAAAAATGTTAAGCAGCTTTCTGGTGGGCAAAAACAACGTGTGGCCATTGCCCGTGCCCTAGTCAATAATCCAGAAATGATTGTGGCTGATGAACCAACAGGTTCTCTTGATTCTCAGTCTCAGGAAAATGTTCTCGAAATTTTTAAAGAGCTAGCCGAGGCAGGTAAAACTGTGATTATCGTAACCCATAACCCTGAAGTGGCGGATTATGCGGATGTTGTCATTAAAATGAAGGATGGTGAAGTCGTTGAAACAATCGAAAAATAAGGGGTTGACCCTCAAGAACAAGCTCAAATTGTCATTGAACAACTTTATGGAACGTAAGTGGCGTAATCTTTTGATTGCGACGGCAACTTCCATTGGTTTTATCGGTGTCCTAATTTCCTTTGGTTTGGGAAATGCTATTGTTGGTATGATTAATGACAGTACCGATGGTGGCAACATTCCATCCCAAATTCAGATTAGTCTTAGTGCTAAATCAGCAGCCAGAGGGGTTCTAAATGCGGATGACGAGAAGTTTATTCGTAGCCAGATTAAGAGTGATGACATTAAGTATTTGGAGAGTCCCTTCGGAATGAACATGGCAAGTCTTACCCTTGATGGCAAGACCATGGACTTCAGTAAGGACCTTCCTAACTATTCTCAGGTTATCAGTCTTTACAAGAACACAAAAATCTCTACATCTCGCAATGATAAGGATAAGATTTCAGCTGGGAAGCCTTTTAAATCTGCAGATGAAAAGGGCTTAACCCTTCCGATGAGTTTTGTCAAACGCTACAACCAAGAAACAGGGAAGAAGCTCAAGGCTAAAGAATTTATCGGTAAAGAAATTTCAGCTCAGATTGTTGAAAATACTGCTGATGGAACTAAAGTAGCAGATATCAAGACTAAGATTGTCCGTATTGTTGATGACAGCGAGAATGCTGAAGAGAGCAATAGCTATATGCCAGCCAAACAATTGGAAGAATTGCTTAAAGAAAATGGCTTTACCAAAACAGTCTCTTACATGCTTTTGGAGCTCAAGGATCCAGCCAAGACTAAGGAAGTCACTAAAAAATTGCAGAAAAACAAGAAGTATCTGGTTCTTTCACAGCAGGCCATCCTAGATGTCATTATTAAATTCATCCGTGTGATCCAAGCACTCTTGATTATCCTTTCGTCACAAGCTATCCTAGTTTCAGCTGTCATGATTGGAATTATCATCTATATTAACATCATGCAACGCTCAAAAGAGATTGGTGTTATGAAGGCCGTCGGTTACCTTAATCGTGACGTGAAAGCTATCTTTGTTTATGAGGCCCTCTGGATTACGGGTATCTCACTAGCTCTTGCTCTCCTTGTATCGCAGGGAATTGGAAGCTTGGCCAACATGATTGTTTCACATCTCTACCCAAGTGTCAGCAAGGTATTTGATCTAAATCTGACATCAATTTTCATCATGTTTGGCTTCTCGCTCTTGATGGGCTATGTATCAGCCTACCTTCCAGCCCGTAAAATCAGTAAAATGGACCCTGTCGAGTCCCTAAGATATGAATAGAAATGAAGAGTAGTCTCACCAGGCTACTCTTTTTTGTCAAAACAACCATTAGAATAATCGGAAAATCCAAACAATAATTAACTTTCTGAAAAGTGGAGACAATTGCCCAAAAATGCTATAATAGTCAACATATACAAGCTATTAGTAACAAAAAATAAGTACCTATTCGATTGGAGGAATTCCATGTATAAAGATGACAGTTTAACCTTGCACACTGACTTGTATCAAATCAATATGATGCAAGTCTACTTCAACCAAGGTATTCATAATAAAAAGGCCGTTTTCGAAGTTTATTTCCGTCAACTTCCGTTTAAAAATGGCTTTGCTGTGTTCGCAGGTCTGGAACGTATTGTCAACTATCTTGAAAATCTGACTTTCTCAGAAACTGATATTGCTTATCTAAAAGAGTTAGGCTATCCTGAGGATTTTCTAGACTATCTAGCCAACCTAAAACTCGAGTTGACTATCAATTCAGCCCTTGAGGGTGATTTGGTATTTGCTAATGAACCGATTTTCCAAGTGGAAGGTCCCTTGGCTCAGTGTCAGTTAGTAGAGACTGCCTTGCTAAATATCCTCAATTACCAGATTCTTATTGCTACCAAGGCGGCTCGCATTCGCTCTGTCATTGAAGATGCTCCTTTATTGGAGTTTGGGACACGTCGTGCACAAGAGATGGATGCAGCAATTTGGGGTACCCGTGCAGCTGTGATTGGTGGTGCGGATGCGACATCAAATGTTCGTGCCGGTAAGATTTTCGGCATTCCAGTTTCTGGTACTCACGCTCATGCTCTCGTTCAAGCCTATGGCAATGATTACGATGCCTTTAAAGCCTATGCATCAACTCATAAGGACTGTGTATTCCTTGTGGATACCTATGACACCCTTAAGATTGGTGTTCCGAATGCTATTCGTGTAGCTAAAGAGCTAGGTGATAAAATCAATTTCTTGGGTGTTCGTCTTGATTCAGGTGACTTGGCTTATCTATCGAAGCAAGTCCGTAAGCAGTTGGATGCTGCCGGTTTCCCTGATGCCAAAATTTATGCTTCAAATGACCTTGATGAAAATACCATCCTCAACTTGAAGATGCAAAAGGCCAAAATTGATGTCTGGGGAGTGGGTACTAAGCTTATCACTGCCTATGATCAACCAGCCTTGGGTGCTGTCTACAAGATTGTCTCAATGGAAGATGATCAAGGAGTCATGCATGATACTATCAAATTGTCCAACAATGCTGAGAAGGTTTCGACACCAGGTAAGAAGCAAGTCTGGCGTATTACAAGTCGTGCTAAGGGTAAATCAGAAGGTGACTATATCACCTTTGCGGACACAGATGTTAATGCTTTAGAAGAAATTAATATGTTCCACCCGACCTACACCTACATTAATAAGACTGTTCGTGATTTTGATGCGGTACCACTTTTAGTACCTATCTACGATAAGGGGCAACTCATCTATGACTTGCCTAGTCTTAATGAAATCAAGGCTTATGCGACTAAGGAATTGGATGAGCTTTGGAATGAGTACAAGCGCGTGCTAAACCCTCAAGATTATCCAGTTGACTTGGCCAAAGACGTATGGGATAACAAGATGACCCTTATTGACAATGTACGAAAGAAAGCCCATAACTTGCCAGAGTAAAAGGAGACATTATGACTTTGCAAGAAACAATTATTGATCAACTAGGGGTTAAACCTAACATTGATCCAAAAGAAGAAATTCGAAAATCTGTTGATTTTTTGAAGGCCTACATGCTCAAACATCCATTCCTTAAAACATATGTTTTGGGAATCTCAGGAGGTCAAGATTCTACATTGGCTGGCCGTCTGGCACAACTTGCGGTTGAAGAGCTCCGTGCAGAGACAGGAAAAGACTATCAGTTTATCGCCATTCGATTGCCATACGGAGTCCAAGCAGATGAAGATGATGCCCAACGTGCTCTTGCTTTTATCAAGCCAGATGTGAGTCTTGCGGTTAATATCAAAGAAGCTGTAGATGGTCAGGTTGCTGAACTTGCCAAGGCAGGTGTCACCGTTTCGGACTTCAACAAGGGAAATATCAAGGCCCGTCAACGTATGATTACCCAATACGCGGTTGCTGGTGAAAATAGTGGGGCAGTTATCGGAACAGACCACGCCGCTGAAAACCTTACAGGCTTTTTCACAAAATTTGGTGATGGTGGTGCAGATATCTTGCCACTCTTTCGTCTAAACAAGCGTCAAGGTGCAGCCCTTCTTGCAGCCCTTGGTGCGGACAAGGCCCTATATGAAAAAGTGCCAACAGCTGACTTGGAAGAGGACAAACCAGGAATCGCTGATGAAGTGGCACTTGGTGTGACCTACCGTGAAATTGATGATTACCTTGAAGGCAAGGAAGTATCAGCCAAAGCCCAGGAAACTATTGAGGCTTGGTGGCGTAAAGGTCAACACAAACGTCACTTGCCAATCACTATTTTTGATGAGTTTTGGAAATAAGAGGAGAAATGAATTATGATCAAAGCTTATATTGATTTTTGGAAACGTGCCTTTGATTTTAGCGGACGTTCGACTCGTCCAGACTACTGGTGGGCTTACTTGGTTAATGTCATTATTATTACTATTCTTACTGTTTTTTGTGTTCTTATTCCTTTCTTCAGTAATGTTGACCTTAGTGACCCAGCTCTGTTGAATAATCAGACTGAACTGCAAAAAATAATTATTACCTATGCTTGGCCACTAATGCTTTTTAGCTTAATTGAACTTATCCCTCAATTGTCTCTACAAATCCGTCGTTTAAGAGATGCAGGCTTTCATCCGGCTTGGGTACTTCTAAGTTATATAGGGCTTGTACCAATCTTGGTTATCTTCTCATTGATTGGAAGCATTGTCCTCCTTATCATGTCTTGTCAACCAACGAAACCAGCACCTGAAACGCAGTTTGATAAAGTTGAATAAGATTGTCGTACCCCTAGGTTTAACCTAGGGGTATTTTTAAATTGAATTTTCAGAAATTAGTGATAAAATAGAGAAGAATAAGGCTTAAAAGGAGGAATCTTATGACTTCACTATCAACAGATTTCACAGATAAACTATTTGCAGAATATGAGGCCAATGCCAAGTACAGTGCTATTGAGAATGCTGTAACTCATAATGGCTTGCTCAAATCCATCGAAACACGTCAATCAGAAGTTGAAAACGACCATGTTTTCTCAATCGATTTGACTAAAGATGAGGTGTCTAATCAGAAAGCTTCAGGACGTTGCTGGATGTTTGCGGCACTAAATACTTTCCGTCACAAATTAATCTCAGACTTTAAATTGGAAAGTTTCGAACTTTCTCAAGCGCACACTTTCTTCTGGGACAAGTATGAAAAATCAAACTGGTTCTTGGAACAAATCATTGCTACAGCAGATCAAGAGATTGGCAGTCGTAAGGTTAAATTCCTTTTGGATACCCCTCAACAAGATGGTGGACAATGGGATATGGTCGTATCACTTTTTGAAAAATACGGTGTTGTACCAAAATCGGTTTATCCAGAATCTGTAGCTTCAAGCAATAGTCGTGAGCTTAACCAATATCTCAATAAGCTCCTTCGTCAAGATGCTCAAATCTTACGTGACCTAATTGCAGGTGGTGCTGATCAGGCTACTGTTCAAGCTAAGAAGGAAGAGCTTCTTCAAGAAATTTTCAATTATCTTGCTATGACTCTCGGTTTACCACCACGTCAGTTTGATTTTGCCTACCGAGATAAGGATGACAACTATCAATCTGAGAAAAATATCACACCACAAGCATTCTTTGAAAAGTATGTGGGTCTCAAACTCAGCGACTATGTGTCAGTTATCAACGCTCCAACAACTGATAAACCTTACGGAAAATCTTATACTGTTGAGATGTTAGGTAATGTTGTAGGTGCACCAAGTGTTCGTTATATCAACCTCACAATGGACCGTTTCAAAGAGCTTGCTATTGCACAGATGAAGTCTGGAGAAACTGTTTGGTTTGGTTCAGATGTTGGTCAAGTTTCAGACCGTCAAAAAGGTATTCTTGCAACTAATGTTTATGACTTTACAGCTAGCATGGATATTAACTTGACTCAAGATAAGGCAGGACGTTTGGACTACAGTGAATCTCTCATGACTCATGCAATGGTATTGACTGGGGTTGATTTGGATGCCGATGGCAAACCTGTTAAATGGAAGGTTGAAAACTCTTGGGGAGACAAGGTTGGACAAAAAGGTTACTTTGTCGCTTCTGATGCCTGGATGGATGAATACACTTATCAAATCGTTGTCCGCAAAGACTTCCTTACAGCTGAAGAATTGGCAGCCTATGAAGCAGAGCCACAAGTACTTGCTCCTTGGGATCCAATGGGAGCCCTTGCTTCAAAATAAGATAATACATGAAAACACTGGAAATTTTCCAGTGTTTTTTATAGTTTCTTTAAAATTTATCGGTAAAAAAAGAGTTATCCAATCGGATAACCCTTCTTATTTCTTATTCTTCTGCTGTAGCAGTGTTTGAATTCGAATGCTCAGAGCCGTTAGAGGCCGATGTCGATGGATTTGTTGAAGCATCAGGCCCATACTGTTGACTATCTTGTGAACTTGATGAGTCACTGCTTTGGCTGGAGTCCGAACTTGATGATGAGCTAGATGTTCCTAGTGATCCTGTGTAAACATTTGATGTTGAAGAACCAGTAAGGAAGACATAGCTACCATTGTTATAAACACCACTAGGCATTTCAAAATCTTCAGAACCAGCACCATACATCTGGTTAAGGTAGCTACTTGTTACACCGTAGATTTGTTTAGCGATATCAAGGTCTGAACCATAAAGTGGTGTTTTACGGTTTTTGTAACCTGTCCAAATCGCCATTGCATACTTAGTATTATAACCAACGAAAGTTTCATCCGGAACCATAAGGTCAGCATAGACACCACTTTCTTTTTGTACTTTATAGTACTCATCGTCACCGTAGTTAGATGTACCAGTCTTACCAGCATTGATTGTACCAGGAACATAAGCTTCAGTTGCTGTACCACCTGTCAATACTTGTTTCAACATACTTGACATCATGTAGGCTGTTTGCGGTGACATGGCTTCGACACCTTTAGAATCAAATGATTTAGTTGAACCATCTTCAAATTTGATTGATTTAATGTAAGATGGTTTATAGTAAGTACCACCATTTGCAAAGGCTGCATAAGCTGCGGCCATCTTCTCACTTGATGCACCATACTTAGAATCTGATGATGATGTTGAAGATGAGATGGCATTTGAGTAGTACATTTCTGGATACTCGATACCCAAATCCTTCAAGAAGGATTGAGCATATTCCAAACCGGCAGCTTGGAGAGCTTTAACGGCTGTAACGTTACGTGATTGTTGAAGTGCATAAGTCAATGAAATGCTTCCGTAATACTTACGGTCCCAGTTGTAAACTGGTGTTGAAGAACCTGGGAAATTGTAAGGATTATCGTAAACAGTCGTACCAGTGTTTGTATAAACACCTTTTTCAATAGCAGGAGCATAGTCAGTGATTGGTTTCATTGTAGAACCCCAGTCACGGTCTGTTTGAACAGCTTGGTTGGTACCAAGTGCAATGTTTTCGTCTTGGTGACGTGAACCCAATTGGGCAACGACACGACCATTAGTAACATCAATAATAGTAGAAGCAACTTGGAGACTATCGTTTGGATAGTATACGTAGTCGTTAGTATTATAGACGTTCCAGATATATTTTTGAATATCTGGATTAAGGTTAGTGTAGACGTCGAGACCTGCTGAGTAAATATCAGCGTTGGCATCGGTAGATACCTGTTCAATAACTTGTTTGATGTAGTTATCTAAGTATGGCTCATAGCTAGCTTTCTTCGTAAGTGGAAGAAGGCCATCTGATACATCAGTTGCTTTAGCTTGCTCGTACTCTTCTTTAGAAATATTCTTGTCTTCATACATTTCGTCAAGAACAGTGTTACGACGTTCTTTGGCAGCATCTGGATTAGCATAAGGGTCATATTGTGTTGGTGCTTGTGGAATACCAGCAAGAAGAGCTGCTTGGGCAACAGAGAGGTCGCTCAAGTCCTTACCAAAGTAAGATTTAGCTGCAGTCTTCATACCGTAGTAACCATTACCCATATAAACCTTATTAATATAGAAGGTCAAGATTTCTTGTTTAGTGAATTGACGCTCCATTTGGAGTGACAACCAGATTTCTTGTGACTTACGTTTAAGGGTTTGGTCAGAAGTGTTAGTTGAGAAGTAAGCCAACTTAATCAACTGTTGGTCGAGCGTAGATCCCCCTTGGGTGCTGCTACGACGAAGGTTGTTAACAGCTGCCCCCATGATACGGTAGACGTCAATCCCACGGTGAGTGAAGAAACGTTTATCCTCGATAGAGGTGATGGCATTAACTAGAGTTGTTGGAATTTCATCTGTTGATGCACTCTCACGTTTCTCAGCTCCCAAGTCGGCAACAAGACTACCATTAGCGTCGTAAATCTTACTTGAGTTTGTTGATTGCAGTTTGTTCTCGGTAAGTTTAGGAACACTGCTAACATAGTAGGCAAAGAGGCTACCACCAGCGATGACACAGACTACAAAGAAAGTAAGAAGTCCAATAAATCCGTATTTTGCAATACGCCAGCCCAAACTTTGGTCTGAAGCGGCAGAGCGTTTTCCTTTGCCATAGCGAGAAGAATCTGAACGCTTGACCTTGATGTTTTTAGCACGTTTAGTCAAACCGTTAAGTGATTCTTTAAAGTTGCTGAAATTAAATTTAGCCATTATGTGTTACCACCTAATAATTTTTCAATGATTTCTAAGTAAGGAACTTGAGGATAAGCTGCTTCTGCAATTGCATAGCCTCTTTTTTTGATATAATCAAGAGGCATTGATTTCGTCCCTTTATCAATCTGATAAAAAGCGATTAAGTCTTTGGCAGGCAGAAGGTAGGTTTCCTTAAGCGTCGAGAAGTGAAGTAGCACGAAGCAGATCCCATCTTGACTGATGACCTGAGACATGTGCTCAATTTGATGCGCATGAAAGTTTTTCATAGGCATGGATGTCTTTTGTCGTGTCTCTTTGGCTTCAAAATCAATGTAGTATCCTTTGTAAACGCCGGAGTAGTCGGTAGTAGAAGCTTGTCTAAAGTAAGCTTCTACAATCTTTGCCCGTGAGCGTTTGGGATAATCGACTTTGACAATTTGAACAGGGGTAGGTTTTTTATGAATAACGGCTAAACCACGCGACAAATAGTAATCATTAGTCGCATTAATAGCAGATTCAAAGCTCATCCCCCGATTGGCAAAGTCAACTCTATTTGATTTTTTAGGACGTACTTGTGCTATCTTACGAGATATCTGATGGGGATAGTTTACCATTTCTTTCCCTTCTTCTTTATAAGATATGCATAAAGACTATTTTATTATACCATAAAATGAACGAGGAAAACAATAAATGACATCACTACTGGTAACTGGTTATAAGAGCTTTGAACTCGGTATTTTTAAAGACAAGGACCCTAAAGTAACTATTATCAAGAAAGCAATTAAACGTGATTTTAAGCGTTTCTTGGATGATGGTGTGGATTGGATGATTTTTACCGGCAACCTCGGTTTTGAATTTTGGGCACTAGAAGTGGCCAAAGAACTTCAGCAAGACTATCCTTTGAAGTTAGCGACACTCTTCCCTTTTGAAACGCACGGTCAGAATTGGAATGAAGCGAATCAAACGAAACTAGCAGCTTTTAAGCAGGTTGATTTTGTCAAGTATAGCTTTCCCGCTTACCAATCTCCAGCTCAGTTTAAACAATTTAATCAGTTTCTCATTGATAATACGGATCAAGCTTATTTATTTTATGAACCTGAAAATGAAACAAATCTGAAATATTTTTACGATATGATGATAGAAGCAAGTGATTATCCTGTATCACGTTTGACTTTTGATGACCTCAATGAGGTTATGTCAGAATAGGATTTAGTTGAATTTTAAACTTGCATTTTTATCATTTTTTCTGTATCATAAAAACATTAGACAGTAAAGTATTAGTAAGTTAGAAAAGACAAGTATTGGAGAATAATAATGGCTAAGATTAATTTAACGCCCAAGAAAATCTACGAACAAGAATTTAAAACGAGCATGCGTGGATACGATAAAAAAGAAGTTGATGAGTTTTTAGATGACGTTATCAAGGATTACGGTGTCTACATTGCTTTGGTTAAGGAATTGCAAGAGGAAAATGCAAAACTGAAGGCTAAGGCTTCATCAGCACCTACAAGTCGCCCAACTTATGCGAGTGCGACAAGTGAACCATCACGTGCGAATGCTAATGTTGCTTCGGCTTCGAACTACGATATTTTAAAACGTATCAGTCGTTTGGAAAAAGAGGTCTTTGGCAAACAAATCGTCGAATAAATCTGATTTAGTGCAATTTTTGGATAATCGCATGGTTGCTTGTCTTCCATGAGGAAAGTCCATGCTAGCACTGGCTGTGATGCCAGTAGTGTTTGTGCTAGGTGAATTAATAAGCCTAGGGACTTGATTTTCAAGTTACGGCGAGCGAACTGGCTAAGTCTTCGGATAAGTTTTAGTAGCTCTGAAAGTGCCACAGTGACGGAGTTTTTAGGGAAACCTAGAAAGTGGAACGCGGTAAACCCCTCAAGCTAGCAACCCAAACTTTGGTAGGGGCATGGGATGGCTGGAAACGAACGGACCATCCTGACTGCTTAGCAGTAGACAGATGATTATCGAAGGAAGTGGTACCTAGTCACTTCTGGAACAAAACATGGCTTATAGAAAATTGCATATAGGTGAGGCTGGGACACATGTCTCAGCCTTCTTTTAGCAAGAATTCTCTCTTTTTTAACTATATAAAGGGACGTTGAGTAATAGGCCATAGGTTAAGAACGTTTGTACTTATAATAATGAGATAAAAGGATAACAATGAAAGAAACATTTACATTAGTAGCAACTGCAGCAGCGGGTCTTGAGGCTGTGGTTGGACGTGAATTGCGTGAGTTAGGTTATGACACTCAGGTTGAAAATGGTAAGGTGCGTTTCCAAGGTGATGTTCGTGCAATTGCTGAAACCAACATTTGGTTGAGAGCCGCAGACCGTATAAAGATTGTGGTGGGTGAATTCCCAGCACGCACCTTTGAAGAACTCTTTCAGGGAGTTTTTGCCTTGGACTGGGAAAACTATCTTCCACTAGGTGCAAAGTTTCCGATTTCAAAAGCTAAATGCGTTAAATCAAAGCTTCACAACGAGCCTTCTGTTCAGGCGATTTCCAAAAAAGCTGTCGTTAAGAAATTGCAGAAGTATTTCCACCGTCCAGAAGGAGTGCCTCTTCAAGAAACAGGAGCAGAATTTAAGATTGAAGTTTCTATTTTAAAGGATAAGGCTACAGTTTTGATTGATACCACAGGTGCTAGTCTCTTTAAGCGTGGCTATCGTACTGATAAAGGTGGGGCACCTATTAAGGAAAATATGGCGGCTGCTATCCTTGAACTTAGTAACTGGTATCCGGATAAACCGTTGATTGACCCGACTTGTGGTTCAGGGACCTTCTGTATTGAGGCTGCAATGATTGGTATGAACATTGCGCCAGGATTTAATCGTGATTTTGCTTTTGAAGCATGGAATTGGGTGGATAAAGATTTAGTACAGTTGGTACGTGATGAAGCAGATAGCAAGGCAAACTATGATGTTGAATTAGACATTATGGGTTGTGATATTGATGGCCGTATGGTTGAGATCGCAAAAGCCAATGCTCGTGAGGCAGGTCTTGAAGATGTTATTAAATTGAAACAAATGCGTTTACAGGACCTGAAAACAGATAAAATCAATGGTGTCATTATTTCAAACCCTCCTTATGGTGAGCGTTTGTTGGATGACAAGGCTGTGGATATCTTGTATAATGAAATGGGTCAAACTTTTGCGCCACTTAAAACTTGGAGCAAGTTTATCTTGACCAGCGATGAACAATTTGAAAGCAAATACGGTATGAAAGCCGATAAAAAACGTAAGCTTTATAACGGGACCCTCCGTGTTGATTTGTATCAATATTTTGGTGAGCGTGTTCGCCGTTCTGAGGCTAGAAAGGTAAATTAAACGTGTCAGAAGATAAAACACAAAATGGCTATGAAGGTAGCCAAGAGCTAGATTTCCAAGATGCCAAGGAAATGACAGTCGGTGAGGCTGTCCGCAAAGAAGCTGAGATTAATGCTGGTGTAACAGAAACAGATAGCATTTTGGATAAGTATATCAAGCAACACCGCGAAGAAGTTGCCTCACAAAAATTTTCAAAGAAAATTGAAGCTGATGGCGACACATCACCTTTGGATGCTTTTATTCAAAAGCAACGTCAGGAGTTTGCGGATTCAGGTTTGATTGGTCAATCAATGGCTAATGAGTCAATCAACTCAACAACAGCTACTGAAGAAGTAACACCGGTCACATTTGGTTTTGGTGCTACAGATAACAAGGTTGATGAAACTCAATCTCATATTGACAAGCAGTTGCCAAATGCTCCTGTTGAACCTGAGGTTATTGCAGAACCAGAAAGTCAAAGTTCTGAAGTTATCATTACGTCAACGAATGCTGATCGTTTCATCACGTCAGAAACAGAAAAATTTGACCTTGGTGATGCACTTGCAGATTCAGCTACTTCAACTAATCAGCCAACGCCAGCCTATAACGATGCATTGGTAGATAATATTGATGATAACAATCCTTTGATTGCTAACATCGATGATCCAGAACCACAAAATCCTGTTGTTGCCAATATTGACGATACTGAGCCGCAAGCTTCAAAACCATTGTTGGATGATGTTGTTATCTCAGACACTATCGATTTGGCGGCTATTGCCTCAACAGTGGCAGGGGTAACTGGAGCAAAAGCTGACGAAGAAAAGACAACACCAAAAGTGTCTATGGCAGTTAATCGCCCATCTGCAGAAGACAGAATCTCTTCAGAGTCTATTTCACCATCGCATAAGAGTGCCTTTGATGGTGATATTCCAGTTTACCGTCGTAAAGGTGTTGTTATCGGTGCTCTAGCAGTTCTTGCTTTAGCTATTATTGGTGGTAGCTATGCTCTTTATAAAGGAACACATAGCCAATCAGCAAAACCAACAAGCACAGCTTCTTCAGCAGTGACATCATCATCAAGCAAGGACACGGCAACTGCTGATAATAAGGCCTTCGAAGAAATGTATAAGAATTTCTTCACAGATGACGAGCAAACAAAACTCGCTAATGATCAATTTGGTAAGCTATCAGATTTGGAAAAACTGCTCAAGAAATTGGAGAAAACCAAGTATTATGATGCAGCTAAGAAAAAATATGATAACTTGAAGAAACAAATTGAAGCTGTACAAAAGATTAACAGTCAGTTTGAGTCAGATGCTCTGGTAGATGGTAGCTATAATGCCTCTATCGCTGTTAAATCCGATGCCAACTTTAATAATCTGCCAGAAAGTGTAACAACAACTGGAAATGCGAGTCTTGATAGCACTATCCAAGAAGCGATTAAGGGTGGTAAGACTCAGCTTGAAGAAAAAGCTAAGGCTGCGAGCGCAACATCTGCAGCGACAGCTGCTGATAGCGCCAATACTGCTAGTCCTGCTGCACCTTCAGGTGATAACACGTCTGGAGCAGCTTCTACTGGTGGTGGTGCGGCCGCATCAAATACTTCTGGAGCGCAAAATGGATCAGCTAACTCAGGTGCAACTGGTTCAACTGGTGCGACTGGAGGAACTACTGGTGGCTCAGCTGCAGCTTCAACAGTTGTAACACGCGGAATCACAAATTATAACCCATCAATCCTTCAACGTGACCGCTCACGTGTGCCTTATAATGCAAATGTAGTAGCAGATACAAGTAACCCAGCTTGGACTTGGGCTGATGGTGTTCTTGATAAGATTATTGAAACATCACACTCACGTGGTTACTTCTCAGGAGATAACTTCATCCTTGAACCAGTTAACATCATCAATGGTAATGGTTACTACAACTTGTACCTTCCAGATGGAACTTACCTCTTCAGTATCAACTGTAAGACAGGTTACTATGTTGGTAATGGTTCAGGTCACTCAGATAAACTTGATTATTAATAATAATCTGCGACACTCCCTAGGGAGTGTTTTTTGTTTTATCTTGGTGAAGGCCTAGTTTATAAGGATTTTGTGCTATAATAGAGGGATAAGATAGGGGTGAATACTATGGCAAAATTGATGCCGGGTAGAGTCCGTAATGAGGGTATTGAACTTTTTGAAAAGGATCTCATTACCATTCATCAGGTCTCAGAAACTCAGTTGGATACAACAGTTGACCAACATCATTTAATTTATGCACTCAATGATTCTGAAATCACGTGTGACTGTGATTATTTCGCTCAAAAAGGCTATTGTCCCCATTTGGCAGCGGTTGAGTATTATCTAAAAAATGATAAAGAAGGCCAGCGTCTCTTGGCAGAACTGGAAGAGGAACAAGAATCCTCTCAAGGCCAAGAGCGAGGTCACTCTTTTGGTGGTTTATTTTTAGAAGGGCTTTCCCTGAATGAAGATGATACCGTTAGATATAGCTTGATGGTAGAGGGAGAGGAATCTACCTTTGGTTCAGAGATTTGGTGGAGTATACGTTTACGTCGCTTACCAGATGAACGTTCTTATGTTATTCGAGATATTCCTGCCTTTCTCAAACTTGTAGAGGCTGAGGGTTATTATCAGATAGGTAAGAACTACTATGAACCCCTATCACTTATTCAATTTGACCAGGCTTCACAGGCATTTTTAGACTTCTTAGGACGGATGATTCCAGATGAAGCCAAGACTAATTTAGATTTTATTTTACCGAATAATGCACGTCACCTTTGTCTCCCTTACGGTTTTTTTGAAGAAGGTTTGAGACGGATGCAAGATTTGGATGGCTTTAGGTTTGAATGGGAAGGAGCCGAATATCGCCAACTTTTGGTCGAGGATTTGATTGCTGATGCTCAGCTCTTCTCGTTTGATATTTGTGTCGAGCCCAAGATGATTGAATTGACTGTCGCTGAGAAGAATAGTCAGGCCTTTTTTAATAATCGTATTCTCTTTTATCAAGGTGTTTTTTATCGTCTGAATCGAAAACAACAAAAACTTTTGGTTGGCTTACGCTCTCTTCCAATCGGAAGCGATTTGAATAAGCACGTCAGCTTTAATCTCGATGAACAAGCCATCTTGGCTGCTAGTCTTTTTGATTTTAGGACTATGGGGCCAGTTAAGGCACCAAAAGCTTTTAATATCAAGGATTTCACACCGAGATTTCGCTTTGATCTGAAAGGTGACAGTGAGATTATTCTTACATTAGCCTTTGATTTTGATGGTTTCTTGGTACATGATCGCCAAGAGTTGAGTCATTTAGGATTTACCAGTAACTATCGTCATGAGCAGGCTGTTTTTCGTTTGATGTCTAAGCATGGATTCACCCCTGATTTTCAGTCATCTAAACGATTAAGTAGCAGTCAAGAGCTCTATGATTTCTTTACAAATACTCTACCAGATTTTGAAAATGCAGGAACAGTTCTGATTGGACAGGAGTTACGTGACTTACGGGTTGAGCAGAGTCCACAGGTTCAGGTAGAGCGTCAGGGAAATTTATTAGATATTTCCTTTGATTTTTCAAGTCTTGACGACGAAGATGTGGATCATGCTTTAGCAGCCTTGATGGAAAGCTCGCCCTATTTTATCAATCGTAGTGGTCAGTTGATTGTTTTTGATGAAGCGACGCATCGTATTAGTGAGAGTCTCAAAACTCTGAGAGCTCGTTACTCAGGAAAAGGTCACCTAGAACTCAATCAATTAACTGCCTATCAATTGATGGATGCTCTTTCAGAAAGTGATTCTGTTCGTTTTTCAAAAGATTTCCAACTCTTAACGCAACATTTGAGTAAGCCAGAGACCTTTGATTTGCCAACCTATAAGGTAGAAGCTGGCCTTCGTCCCTACCAGGAAAAAGGTGTTCAGTGGCTATCGATGTTGCATCACTATGGTTTTGGCGGTATCTTGGCCGACGATATGGGGTTGGGGAAAACCTTGCAAACTATTGCCTACCTCTCTGCACATTTAGAAGAAGGACAACGAGTTTTGGTTTTGTCACCATCAAGTCTGATTTACAATTGGCAGGATGAGTTTAAAAAGTTTGCCCCTCAGTTAGATGTAGCGGTTTCTTATGGACTCAAGCCAAAACGTGATGACATCATTGCCGAAGACCACCAGATTATCATTACAAGCTACGCTTCCTTCCGTCAGGATTTTGATGCCTACAAGGCTGGTAAATATGACTATCTCATTCTCGATGAAGCTCAGGTCATGAAGAATACACAGACAAAGATTGCCCAATATCTACGTGATTTTTCTGTTCCACATTGCTTAGCACTATCTGGAACGCCTATTGAAAATCATTTGTTGGAGATTTGGTCTATTTTCCAGATTATTCTACCAGGACTTTTACCAGCTAAAAAAACTTTCCTTAAGTTAACACCTAAGGAAGTGGCTAGGTATATTTCTCCCTTTATTCTAAGACGTAAAAAAGAAGAGGTCCTTCCTGATCTCCCAGATTTGATTGAAATCACTCACCAAAGTGAATTGTCAGATGCTCAAAAAGCTATCTATTTAGCACAATTACAACAGATGCAACAAGGATTAATTTCAGCAAGTGATCAGGAAATCAACCGTCGTAAGGTGGAAATCTTGTCAGGAATTACCCGCTTACGACAAATCTGTGATACCCCAGCTCTCTTTATGGACTATGCGGGAGATAGCGGAAAATTAGATAGCCTTAGAGAGTTGCTTAGCCAAATTAAGGAATCAGACCATCGTGTCCTTATCTTCTCACAATTTCGTGGAATGTTAGATATTACAGAGGGGCTCTTACAAGAATTAGGGATTTCCTCATATAAGCTAACAGGGTCAACGCCATCTGATAGTCGTCAAGAGATGACCAGAGCCTTCAATCAAGGAAGTCGAGATGCCTTTTTGATTTCTCTGAAAGCAGGAGGAGTGGGACTGAATCTAACTGGTGCTGATACGGTAATTCTGATTGACCTTTGGTGGAATCCAGCGGTAGAAATGCAGGCTATTAGTCGTGCTCACCGTATAGGTCAGGAACAAAATGTCGAAGTTTACCGTTTGATTACAAGAGGGACTATTGAAGAGAAAATTCTTGAGCTTCAAGAAGGTAAGAAAAACCTCGTCACAACAGTATTGGATGGCAATGAAAGCCGTGCCAGCATGACAGTAGAGGATATTAAAGAAATTCTTGGTATTGCAATATCTTAATTTGTTATATTTAATATTGGAATACTAAAATATAAAAATGCTACTAGGCAAATCTTTTGAATTAGGCTATAATAGGATATTGCAAGACGTATCTCCCCATTCCCGATTATTTATATTAAGATACGCATCATCTCGAAAATGAAAGGAAGTCTTTTATGCATCGCCAAAGACGACAATTTCCGCTGATTCCAGACGGGGAACCTTGCTTGCAAGAACCGGTCTCTATGCGCCTATACGAAAATGAAGATTTAATCACAAATATCCGTGGCCCTTACCAAGATAAGGACTACAATGATTTGTTGCCGAACTATGATTTCTTGTCAGCTAAGCCTAGCAATCGTAAGCAGGCTCCAAAACGAGTGGAGACACAAGGAGCTGGCATGACTTATGCTGAGGAAGCCCGCGAAAAGGCTAAGCGTGATGTACGTGAGAAACGCCAAAAATTCCTCCGCCAAGAAGTTCAACAAACCAAACATACTAATAGCCGTCAACTGACTGCTAAGCCTAAGGTAGAAGCTAAACCAAGCTTTGAGGCCACTGTTGAGCCAGCTGCTGTAACAACGGATAAAGGACCAGTGACAGCCTCTATCTTGGGAGCTCCTGTAAGTGCTATCAAGCGAACTTTAGCACCTAATGGGAAGCACTCAAAGATCCATCACTTGGCAAATCGTCTGCAACAAGATTCTTACATCTTGGCAGAAGTGGCTCCAACCTATCAACAGCCTAGTAACCCATCTCGTAAGAACGTCAAGAAAAATAGCTATGACTTCTTGAAACGTAGCCAGGTTTATAATTACCCAGAACGTCAAACTTACCGTGAACACCGAGTTGCTCAAGAATTAAATTTGACGCATTTAGAAGACGCAAACTAATCGCAGTGCGATTGTAAGGAGAAACTATGTCAAAAACTTATCATTTTATTGGAATTAAAGGATCTGGTATGTCAGCTTTGGCTTTGATGCTCCACCAAATGGGACACAAGGTTCAAGGTTCAGATGTGGAAAAATATTACTTCACTCAACGTGGTCTTGAGCAAGCAGGTATCCCTATTCTTCCTTTCGATGAAAAAAACATCACAGAAGATGTTGAATTGATTGCTGGAAATGCCTTTCGTGAAGATAACAACGTTGAAGTTGCTTATGCGATTAAAAATGGCTACAGCTTTAAGCGTTACCACGAGTTCTTGGGTCACTTCATGGATCAATTCACTAGCTTTGGTGTGGCAGGTGCACATGGTAAGACTTCTACAACAGGTCTCTTGTCACATGTTATGAAAAATATCACAGACACGTCATATCTTATTGGTGACGGAACTGGACGAGGTTCTGCTAATGCGCAATACTTTGTCTTTGAGTCTGATGAATATGAACGTCATTTCATGCCATACCACCCAGCATACTCAATCATCACTAACATTGACTTTGACCATCCTGATTACTTTACAAGTATCGATGATGTGTTCTCTGCCTTTGATGATTATGCTAAGCAAGTGCAAAAAGGACTCTTTGTTTACGGTGAGGATCCACACCTTCGTAAGATTACAGCCAATGCGCCAATCTATTACTATGGTTTCGAAGAAAATGATGACTTTATAGCAACAGACATTGTGCGTACAACGACAGGGTCTAATTTCAAGGTGAAACATGATGGACAAATCCTTGGAGAATTCCATGTGCCAGCCTATGGTCGTCACAATATCTTGAATGCAACTGCGGTTATTGGGAACCTCTATGTAGCTGGTTTTGACATGGACTTGGTTGCGGAACACCTTAAAACTTTCTCAGGTGTTAAACGCCGTTTCACAGAGAAAATTATCAGTGGTACTGTTGTCATCGATGACTTTGCCCACCATCCAACTGAAATTATTGCAACGCTTGATGCAGCACGTCAAAAGTACCCATCTAAAGAGATTGTTGCTATTTTCCAACCACATACCTTCACACGTACCATCGCCCTTCTTGATGAATTTGCTGAAGCTTTGAGTGAAGCAGATGCTGTTTATTTGGCGCAAATTTACGGTTCAGCGCGTGAGGTTGACCATGGTGATGTTAAGGTTGAAGATCTTGCTGCTAAGATCAATAAACCTGCCAAAGTGGTTACAGTTGAAAATGTCTCACCTCTCCTTGACCATGACAATGCTGTTTATGTCTTT
This sequence comes from Streptococcus sp. 21.1, assembly GCF_016648635.1. NCBI lineage: Bacteria > Bacillati > Bacillota > Bacilli > Lactobacillales > Streptococcaceae > Streptococcus > Streptococcus sp. 21.1. The sequence continues at coordinate 24,910 of NZ_JACLQL010000006.1, forward strand.
ATGGGAGCTGGGGACATCCAACTTTACGAACGCTCGTTCGAAGAGCTCCTAGCAAGCTTGCAAACACACATGTAATATATTAAGGGCTGTAGCGATTTCGCTCAGCTCTTTCTCTTAATAGAAAGGAATTTGATATGCTTATTCGACATGCCCGAGAGGATGATTGGGCTGATGTTGTTCGTATCGAACAAGAAAATTTTTCGCCTGAAGAGGCTGCAACTCCAGAGGCTATTGCAGAGCGTTTAGAGACGATTTGTGATACCTTTCTAATTGCTGAAATTGATGGCGTTGTAGCTGGTTACATCGAAGGACCTGTGATTGCGGAACGTTATCTCACAGATGACCTGTTCCATAAAGTGGCTCCTAATGCTAGTCAAGGAGGCTTTATTGCAGTGACTAGTTTGTCTATCTCCAAAGACTTTAAAGGGCAAGGTATTGGAACAGCCTTGATTGCAGCGCTTAAAGATCTGGCTATTGCTCAAAAACGCCAAGGTATTAGCTTGACTTGTCATGATTATTTGATTGCCTACTATGAGATGAATGGTTTTACTGATGAGGGAGAATCAGAATCAAATCATGGTGGAAGCTCTTGGTATAATATGGTCTGGGAGAACCCAGAAACCCATTGATTTCAGTGTTACGTTACTGTGACAAAGGACCAATTGATTTGCATTAACTGACTTTTTAAGATATAATGGCGTTTGTTACTATAGAGGAGGTATGCCTTGACGGACAAGTTTAATGAACACTCGGAAGCTTCTGAAGATAGCCTAAGCTTCAAAGATCAGATTCTCCGAGACTTACAAGAAGCGACACAGCTCCGTTCTCTTCGTGAGGAGGAGCATAATAAAAGTGCAACTATGCCCGAGACACCACTTTCAACGTCAGCTGAGAGCGCTACAACTCGTAGTGATTCAGTGTCTAATAAAGTAAGTAACCAAGATTTTAGTTCACATTCTGTTTCTCACAGTGCCTTTGCTAAATCTATGACTTCTGAGACAGCCAGAGATTCTCAACAAGATAGTCTTAGCTTGTTTTCAGATTCTCAAGCGGAGTCTTTAGTATCTGATGCTCATTCAAATCTAGCGTCTATTCCTAAAGAGCCAATTGAGGAGGAGAAAAAGGTAAATAATCCTCAGGAGACTGAAACGTCGAAACGTCGTTTTAAACGTCCAGTTTGGGAAACTAGCCTTAACGAAGCATCTGAAGAGGAGTATATTCCTGCAGATGTTGCCAAGGAGCTCATTGAAGCTAAGTCTAACGAAGCTATTTATACAGACCCTAAAGAATTGGAGGCCAAATTGACCTCAGAACGTCAAAAAGAAGCATTCTTGCAGGAACATCATGCAACAAGTGACCAAGCGTCGCAAGAAAAGGTTCAATCAGAGCTAGTAGCTGATGGTAATGAGGATGATGAGAGTATTTCTCTAGAACCCTCTGGAAAACCTAAGAAAAAGAAAGGCAAGAAAGTGAAGAAGAAAAAGTCTTCGCCAAAAGATGGTAAACAGGCTGACATTGTCGACGAAGAGCCGATTTCGCGTTCTAACCGAAATCACAAACGCAATAAAAATAACCGTCGTGCTGGTAAAATTGCAAGAAACATTATCATCTTCTTGCTACTTATCTTGTCAGTAGCTACATTCTTTGGTTATCGCTATGTTAGTGATGCTGTTGGCGCAAAAGATGTTAATTCAACTAAGTTTGTTAGTGTTGAAATTCCTGAAAATTCAGGTAGCAGTTATATCGGCCAACTCTTGGAATCAGCTGGTGTTATTAAGTCTGGTAAGGTCTTTAATTACTATACCAAGTTTAAAAACATCTCAAACCTGAAAAGTGGTTACTACAACCTTCAGGCTAGCATGACCATGGATGAAATTATTGAGGCACTTCAGAAAAAAGGTAGTGATAAACCTCAGGAGCCATCTCTTGGTACGGTCTTAGTCAAAGAAGGATATACCATCGATCAAATTGCCAAGGCAGTTGAGGTTAATTCGTCAGCTAAAAAAGGCAAAAAAACATCAACTGGACTTAAGGCGAAAGATTTCTTGAAATTGATGAAGGATGATGCTTTCATTACTAAGATGAAAGCGAAGTATCCAACCTTGTTGGCAAACCTTCCGAATTCTACGGATGCTAAGTATGTCCTAGAGGGTTATCTGTTCCCAGCGACTTATAACATTCATGATGATACGACGGTGGAGTCTTTGGCAGAGGAAATGTTGTCAACGATGGATACCTACCTATCACCTTACTATGCAACGATTTCATCTAGTGGACATAATGTTAATGAGATTTTGACCCTAGCTTCTCTTGTTGAAAAAGAAGGAGCTACAGATGACGACCGTAAAAACATTGCGAGCGTCTTCTATAATCGTCTAAACTCAGACATGGCTCTACAAAGTAATATTGCAGTTCTTTATGCTCTTGGAAAACTTGGTCAGGAAACGACCTTGAAAGAAGATGCAACTATTGACACAAATATTGACTCCCCTTATAATGATTATGTTCATAAGGGGTTGATGCCAGGTCCTGTGGACAGCCCTAGTCTGTCTGCAATTGAAGCGGTTATCAATCCATCATCTACCAAGTACATGTACTTTGTTGCAGATGTAACTACTGGTAATGTCTATTTTGCTGAAAGCTATGAAGAGCATCAGCATAACGTTGAAACTTACATTAATAGCAAACTAAAAGATAAATAGTCTGATTGGCTCATTAAAATCAAGCAAACAAAGAGTGATTTTGAAAATAAAGCCAAGGGCTCAAAAAATAGGAAAGAGAAAAAAATGGCAGAAAAAACATATGTAATGACACAAGCGGAGAAAGAACAACTTGAAGCGGAATTGGAGGAATACAAACTCGTCCGTCGTCCAGAAGTTGTAGAACGTATTAAGATTGCTCGTTCTTATGGTGACCTTTCAGAAAACTCTGAGTATGAAGCAGCCAAAGACGAACAAGCCTTTGTTGAAGGACAAATTCAGATTCTTGAAACAAAAATTCGTTATGCGGAAATCGTTGATAGTGATGCTGTTGCTAATGACGAGGTTGCAATTGGTAAAACTGTTGTTGTTCAAGAAGTTGGTACAAACGACAAAGATACTTATCATATCGTTGGTGCAGCCGGTGCTGATATCTTCTCAGGTAAGATTTCAAATGAAAGCCCGATTGCTCAAGCCTTGATTGGTAAGAAAGTTGGCGACAAAGTCGCTATCGAATCACCAGCAGGTAGCTACTCTGTGGAAATCCTTAGTGTAGAAAAAACAGCCTAAGCGACTGTTGGAATTAAGGTGTTCAATATTTGAAACTAGTGGGAGTGAGACAAAACAGTTGTTCTGTCGCACTCCTTTTTTGGTTGTTGGCGCTATCAGGAATTAGGTTAGTCTGGATTAGTTTATAAGAAAAGCACTTTTGGAAAATTCCAAGAGTGCTTTGTAGCTTATTTACGATTTTGCTTACCGGCGTTACGGTTTTTCTTTGGTTTGCTCGCAATTGCTTGAGTATTTTTTGGTGTCACATCTTTACGCTTGCTTGGTGTTGTACGAGGTGCTTTTGGAGGGTTCTTTTTAAACTCTTCAGCAACTTTTTCTTTTAAGCGAGGTTTGATGATGTAGTTGGTAATCAACTGTTGGATAATAGAGAAGATACCACCAACGAACCAGTAGAGGATTACAGCTGCAGGTGAGCTAATACCAAAGAAGATCATCATGATTGGCATACTGTACATCGTCGCTGCCATTTGTTTACGTTGTTCTTCAGGAACTTGTTGAATAGACAACCAAGATTGGAAGTAGTAAAGCGCTGCGATGATGATAATCAATGGGAAGTCACGGTGACCAAGGTTAAACCAGAGGAAGTTATCCTTGAGTACACCAGGAGTGTAACGTGCTGCATAGTAGAGTGCTGAGAAGAATGGGAACTGAATCAATAGAGGAAGACAGCCGACACCGCCCATCAAGCTTAGACCGTTTTCACGCTGAGCTTGCATGAGTTCAGACTGGGCAGCCATTTTTTCTTCTTGAGTTTCAGCGTTGCGCAAACGTTCGTTAATTGGTTCTAAGATAGGCGCAAGGTATTCACGTTTTGCTGCTTGGTAGGCTGCGCTACGAGATTGGTGAAGACCAAGTGGCAAGATAATCAAACGAACAATGATGGTTACGAAGATAATGCCAAGACCAAATCCCAGATTTAAATTATGTGCGAAGTAGGTGATGACGTGGCTCATAGGGCGACCAAGTAGGTTCCAAACCCAACCAGTAGGATTACCAGACTTATCAAGGCTCACACATCCTGATAGAAAGAGAAGCATGCTGGCAGCAAGCCCCATCAGGGCTAGACGTTTTTGATTTTTATTCACAATATCATTCCTTTTGTTTTTTAGTTATACCTGTCTATTTTACCTTTTTTTAAGGAAGAGAACAAGTTAAAAACGGAGCTCCAACCTTAATTAGCCATGCGAAAATCGCTGTAATTAGGGAAGTTAGCCATGGTCACATCGACATAGGTTACTTTAGACCATTTTGAAGGTCCCTTTCGAACTTCTTGAATAAATTTAGCTAACTTAGAAGGGTTATCTGACTGAGCTAGAATTTCAACAGTACCGTCGTCGTTATTCCAAACCCGACCGCATATATCTCCAATATCTAGTGCTAGAGCATAGGTTGAATAACGAAAACCAACACCTTGGACTCTTCCTGAGACTAATAATCGTACTTTTTGCATGGTCCATGACCTCCTTTTGAAAGCTCTTTCTTTTAGTATAATCCTTGCTATAAAGTCGGTCAAGTCCAAGATTTATCAGGGGATTTCTGCTATAATGAGTGTATGGAAATCATTCAATCAAAGCAAAATGCTAGCATTAAGTCTGCTAGAAAATTATTGCAGCGTAAGCACCGTAAAACTAGCTATCTTTTAGAAGGATGGCATCTTTTTGAGGAAGCAAAGGCAAGCGGTGCCGAGATTCTTCAAGTTTTCGTACTTGAGGAAATGGCTGATCGTGTGGCTAATATGTCTAAGGTCAAGTTGGTTAGTCCAGAGGTGCTTAAGGAACTCTGTGAAACTCAGACACCTCAAGGGATTGTGGTAGAAGTTGCTAAACAATCTCAAGCCTTGCCAAAGTCTCTCTCAGGGAAATATCTGCTCTTGGAGGATGTTCAGGACCCTGGTAATGTAGGAACAATGATTCGAACAGCAGATGCCGCAGGTTATGACGGAGTCTTTTTGTCGGATAAATCAGCTGATATTTATAATCAGAAGACCTTGCGTTCTATGCAGGGAAGTCATTTCCACCTTCCAATCTATCGTGGACCAATTCTTGACATGGTTGAGGCTTGCAGAAAACAAGGTATACCCGTCTTAGCAACGACTCTTTCCGATGTTTCCGTTGACTATAAAGCAGTTAAGACAGATGGCAATTTTGCCCTAGTAATGGGAAATGAGGGTCAGGGAATTAGTCAGGAAATGGCTGAGTCTGCTGATCAACTCGTACATATTAGCATGCCAGGTCAGGCGGAGAGTCTGAATGTTGCTGTTGCAGCAGGAATTCTCATGTTTAGTCTCTAGGTCTCAAGGATGATTTTAGGAGAAAACAACTGACTTTTAAAGTAATTTTAAGTACTAGTGGTATAATGAAGAAGCATTAGAAACATTAATGAGGTATTATTATGAAACGACCAGAAGATGATAAAGAATTCATGGAAGTTGTGGGACATTTGATTTCTCATCCACGTTTTCAAAAATTGGATGGGATTGTACAGCACCATCATTCGACACGTTTAGAACACTCGGTTAATGTTAGTTACACCAGCTATAAGATTGCTAAAAAATTTGGCTGGGATGCCAAGAGTACAGCTCGAGGTGGTCTCTTACATGACTTTTTCTATTATGATTGGCGAGTGACTAAATTTAACAAGAGTCATGCTTGGGTACATCCACGTATTGCTGTTCGTAATGCCAGAAAGCTTGTTAATCTGAACAAAAAAGAAGAGGATATTATTCTCAAGCATATGTGGGGAGCAACGATTGCGCCGCCGAAGTATAAGGAATCTTATATTGTTACTATGGTGGATAAGTATTGGGCGGTTAAAGAAGCAGCGACACCCTTACGAAACCGAATCAAAAATCGTAAGTTTTTCCGTCGCAAGACTCTACAAAGCCACCACCAATAATTCATTATTTTTAGGAGATAACTATGGAATCAAATGCAATTTATACAACTAGTGATGCGGGTTTGAACCGCTTTTTCGGAAAGATTTATGGTCTTGTCGGTATGGGAGTGGGACTTTCAGCAGTCATCTCTTATCTGATGCTCTTCCCTCTTTCGCATCTTTTTGTCAATATTCTCATGAATTATTCTTGGGTTTACATGGCGGCACTCTTTTTAGAGTTTGGTTTGGTCTTTTTGGCTAGCGGTGCTGCAAGAAGGAATACACCTGCGGCTCTACCTTTATTTTTGGTTTATTCTGCTCTGAATGGATTTACACTTAGCTTTATCATCGTACAATATACGCAAGCCATTGTTTTCCAAGCTTTCCTTAGCACTGCCATTGTTTTCTTTATCATGGCACTTATCGGAGTTACCATTAAGCGAGATCTATCAGGCATGGCCAAGTTCCTTATGGCAGCCTTGATTGGGATTATTGTGGCTAGCTTGATTAATTTTTTCTTTGCAAGTAGCATGATGAGTTTTGTGATTAGTATTGTATCAATTCTTATTTTCTCAGGTTTAATTGCCTACGATAACCAGATGATTAAGAAGGTTTATTATGGTACCAATGGTCAGGTCACAGATGGATGGGCAGTTTCTATGGCACTTAGTCTTTACTTGGATTTCATTAACTTATTCTTGAATATCTTGCGACTCTTTGCTAGACGTAATTAGTAAAAAAAATCAGCCAGATGGCTGATTTTTTTACTGTCTAATAGTTTTTTGTGAGTGTTCCTTGCTGACCTGTGTAAGCGTAGAAGAGTGGATAGTAATCCCATTTTCCCACATAGCTATCTTTATCTGGGAAAGCCCACTTGTCGTCTTTTTTAGTAAGCTCGACTGAGTAATTATCAAAGATATTTGTACCTTCAGTCTTTGGTGCTGATGGACTTACTTCTTTGATTGAATTCGGTAGGTAAGTTTCCATGTAGAATTGTCTTGTCAGTTGGTCGACATTTCCAGCGTTAGCACCATTGCTTTGTAGGTAGTTTTTAAGTTCGTCTGTGAGATTTGGGTGATTAGCACCATAGGCATCGTCTGCAGCTTTCATACTGATAGTTGACATGCTGACATTGAATTCTGCCTTATCTTTAGCGACGATAATGTTGTCAACAGTGTAGCTGCCGCGTTCACGGTTAGCTGTTTGAACCCAACCAAAAACTTTTGGAACTTCATCACCGGTTGGTTTGATGTTATCAGTTGCATCATAGCTGTATTGAAGGCTATCTGAGAAATATTGGTTAAGTTCGCCCTTAGCTTTGTCCAAGTCGTTAGAAACAAATTTGCTGTAGTCTTTGCTTTCGCCACCTAGAAGAACTGCGTTGAAATAAGCATCAACAGCCTTTTTAACATTGGTAGTTGTTTTACCATCGAAATCTTTTAGGTTAGTAGAAACAGTTTGTCCTTCTGTCTTCTCATCCTTTGATTCAAAATAGAGTTTATAGCTTTCGTCGTTGTTAACTTCGAAAAAGAGTGAGACAGTTTTGTAGTCGTCAGCTTCAAGCTTTCCAAAGTCATCTGTAGCATCCTCTACGTTCTTATTTTTGTTGAAGAGAGTAGGGAGATCACCTTTGTCGATCTTGCTTGCTGTGACTTTTTTACCATCTTTATCTTTGAGGTAGAATTGTTTAGCAGATGTGTTGAGCTCATTTTCCATATCTTCCGAAGTATTCTCGAGTTTGAATGAGACTTCGACTAGGGTTTGGTCATCCTTGAGCTTGAGGTCGCTTCCTGACATATAGACAATATCGTTAACAGAAAGCTTGGCATCAAGTTTTGGCTTGGCACATGCTGAGAGTGTTAAGATGGCTGCTAGAGCAAGAGCCCCAGAGTAAAGATATTTTTTCATAAATAATCCCCCGTTATTTTATTTAGGTTATAGGTCTATTGTATCATGAAATATGCCTTGAGATTATTAGAAAATTGGGTTTCAAGCCTTTTCTTATGCTATAATAGGATTACTATTGTAAAAAAATGGAGAATAAAATGACAAAAACACCTTTTATTACAGCTGATAAACTTGAACAAATCACTGCAGAATTTCCCACACCTTTCCATCTTTACGATGAAAAAGGGATTCGTGAAACAGCACGTGCAGTTAATGCAGCTTTTTCGTGGAATCCAGGTTTTAAAGAATTCTTTGCTGTAAAGGCCACACCTAATCCAGCAATCCTCAAAATTTTGAAAGAAGAAGGGTGTGGTGTCGATTGTGCGACCGATACAGAGCTTGTCATGAGTAAGAAAATTGGTTTTGATAGTAGCGCGATTAGCTTTACATCTAATGATACACGTGCAGAAGAGTTTGTTTACGCGCGTGATATTAATGCGACAATTAACCTTGATGCTTACGAAGATATCTTTTTCTTGGAAGAGGCTGCAGGGCTTCCTGAAACCCTTTCTTTGCGCTTTAACCCAGGAGGTGTCTTCTCTCTTGGTACTGATATCATGGATCATCCTGAAGAATCAAAATTTGGGATGACTAAGGAACAACTCTTCAAAGGTTATGCCTACCTTAAAGAAAAAGGAGTGAAATCATTCGGTTTGCATGCTTTCCTAGCGTCAAATACAGTAACGAATGAGTATTACCCAACCTTGGCTGCTCAACTCTTTGAATTGGCGGTAGAAATCAAGAATGAACTTGGAGTTAGTCTTGACTTTATCAATTTATCAGGTGGTGTTGGGGTAGACTACACACCGGCTAATAAGCAAAATGACATTGCTGTTATCGGTGAAGGGGTTCATGCTAAATTTGATGAGATTCTTGTTCCGAATGATCTTGGACACATTAGTATTTACACTGAACTTGGACGTTTCATGACAGCACCTCATGGCCTTGTTGTTACTAAGGTTCTTCATATTAAGGACACTTATCGTCGTTACGTTGGTGTAGATGCTTCTGCGGTTAACTTGCTTCGTCCAGCTATGTACGATGCCTACCACCACATCACGAATATGACTAATCCAGATGGTGACACTCAAGTAGTTGATGTGACAGGTTCTCTTTGTGAAAATAATGATAAGTTTGCTAAGAACCGTGAATTGCCAGAAGCTCGTATTGGAGATACCTTGGTTATCCACGACACAGGTGCACATGGTTTCTCAATGGGCTACAACTATAATGGACGTCTTCGTTCTGCAGAAATTCTCTACCAAGAAGATGGAACGGCTCGTATGATCCGCCGTGCAGAGACGATGAATGATTACTTTGCTACTCTTGATGGTTTTGATTTTGACATTTAACAAAAAATAAGCTAGGCCTTAAAGGCCCTAGCTTATTTTACTTTAATGATTACAGCTTCAAGAATGATATCGGCTAACTCCTCAGGGGATTCGACACAGCCTTCTTTGAGCCAGAGTGTTAAAATGGTAACAATAGTGCTAACATAAATTTCCAATGAATATTTGGCAGGAATATGATAGCTTTGTTCCATGAGCTCTGTAACATTTTCGATATCAGAGTTAAGGATGGTCTCGATAATGAATTCACGAATCATCTCATTGATGTTTGGAATGTGTGTCATTAAGGTGAGACAGAGCTTTTGATTTTCCTTAAGATATCTTAGCATTTCAGTAACAACACCCTCTTGGTAGGTCATGTCTTCCTGAAGAATACTTGAAACTTTATCTAAAATCTTTGAGAAGGTTGTTTCAACCAAATCTTCTTTATTTGAATAGTAGTAGTAGAAAGTTGGTCTGCTGAGATTTGCCTTCTTGATGATGTCTGTGATGCTGATTTGTTCGAGTGAACTCTCTTCTAAGAGTTCAATAAATGCGTTGACAATTTTTCGTTCGGAAATAGTTGCTTCCTTGAGCATAAATAAACCCCTTTATATAAACATAATAATAATTCCACAACTTATATAATAACCTATTTTTTTTCTAGAAATCTTACAAGTCCTTTACAGTTGTAAGTGAAAAATACTGAAACTCTCATTTTATCGATATTTTAAACGAAAAAACTTTTTTTCTATACGTTTTTAAGAACCAACGTCTTATTTGTCAGTAGGGTCCATTTTTGCTATAATATAAGGTAAATCAACGTTATAGGAGAATTAAATTTATGAACACCGTCTTTTGGATTATTCTTGTTTTTGTAGCCCTTTTGGGTGGTTTTTATGGAGGCGCATACTTTGCCCGCAAACAAATGGAGAAAGAATTGGCTGAAAATCCTCGTTTGAATGTGGACGCTGTTCGTACCATGATGTCGGCTGCGGGTCAAAAGCCAAATGAAGCAAAAGTGCGTCAAACATATAACCAAATTATCAAACAACAAAAACAAGCACTTGCAGATAGCAAGAAAAAGAAAAAATAATGGTGGGGAGCTGGGACGTGAATCTCAGCTTTTTACATGTAACCTAGGGGATAAGGAGGCAAGATGGATAATCGACCTATAGGATTTTTAGATTCTGGTGTCGGAGGACTGACGGTGGTACGTGAACTTAAACGTCAGTTGCCTCACGAGTCTATTGTTTATATTGGTGACTCTGCTAGGGCGCCGTATGGTCCTAGACCAGCAGAACAAATCAGAGAGTATACCTGGCAGTTGGTTAAATTTCTTCTGACCAAAGATGTAAAAATGATCGTTATTGCTTGTAATACGGCAACAGCAGTAGTTTGGGAGGAAATCAAAGGAGCCTTGGATATCCCAGTGCTAGGTGTGGTTTTGCCTGGTTCTAGTGCTGCCATTAAGTCTAGTCAATCGGGTCATATTGGCGTCATTGGGACTCCTATGACGATTGCCTCTAACATCTATGAACAAAAAATTAAGCATCTGGCACCACAAATGAATGTCTTGAGTTTATCTTGTCCTCGCTTTGCCCCTATTGTTGAATCCAATGAAATTAACTCAAGTGTGGCTAAAAAGATTGTTTATGAGAGCATGGCACCTTTAGTCGGCAAGGTAGATACCTTGGTTTTGGGCTGCACCCATTACCCACTTTTACGTCCTATCATCCAGAATGTTATGGGGCCAAGTGTCAAGCTAATTGATAGCGGAGCTGAAACAGTTCGTGATGTTTCCGTTTTGCTCAATTATTTTGAAATTAATCGTAGCCGTGAAGTCGAAGACAAGACGGAAGAATATTACACCACAGCTAGTGTGCTTGGTTTTAAAGAAATCGCAGAACAATGGCTGGGTGAAGAAGTTGCTGTCCAACATGTCGATTTGGACAAGGAGTTAGAAAATGACTAAATCAATTTTAGAATATAAAGACGAACAAGACTGGTATTTGGCTAGTTTTGGAAGCTACAATCACTTGACTTGTTTTGGTGGTGATGAGGCCTATGAACAATTTGTTGACCTTTTCCAAGCCTTGACTAACGTTTTGGCTGTTAGTGGTTTCCAGTTACATATTGCTAAACATTCTTCAGACCTTCGCTTGGTATCCTTTATTTTGGATTGCTTGAAAGAGCAAACTGGTCGAGACCTAGCTGTTACGCCACATCAAGGGGCCTTGGTAGTTAGTGAAGGAGATAAGCTTGTCTATGTTCATGTGCCTAGAGAAGGTGTCACCTTGAGTGATTTCTTTGGTTCTGATAACAAATCAGATTTTGGTGATATCCTATTGATTGCGACACGCAATGAAGGAAAAACTAAGGAATTTCGTAAACTATTTGGAAAACTAGGCATTAAGGTAGAGAATCTTAATGATTATCCAGACCTTCCTGAAGTTGCTGAAACAGGTATGACCTTTGAGGAAAATGCACGCTTGAAGGCGGAGACCATTTCTGAATTAACTGGTAAAATGGTCCTTTCAGATGACTCTGGTTTGCAGGTAGATGTTCTTGGAGGCTTACCAGGTGTTTGGTCTGCGCGCTTTGCAGGCCCTGATGCCACAGATGCTGAAAATAATGCTAAATTATTGCACGAGCTCGCTATGGTGCTTGATGATAGCAAACGTACGGCGAACTTCCATACAACCCTAGTTGTTGCAGCACCTGGACGTGATAGTTTGGTTGTTGATGCCGACTGGAAGGGTTATATTGGCCGAGAACCTAAAGGTGACAATGGTTTTGGTTATGATCCTCTCTTTTTAGTTGGTAATACGGGTAAAACAGCAGCAGAGCTTTCTGCAGAAGAGAAAAATGAACAATCTCACCGTGGACAAGCTGTTAAGAAACTTATGGAGGTCTTCCCAGCATGGCAGAACAAACAATAATCGTAATGAGCGACTCCCATGGGGATCGTGATATTGTAGCAGATATAAAAAATCGTTATCAAGGAAAGGTGGATGCCATTTTCCACAACGGAGATTCGGAGTTAGAATCAAGTGATCCTGTTTGGAAAGGTATCTATGTAGTTCGAGGAAACTGTGATTATGATTCAGGTTATCCAGAACGTTTGGTCGTTAAACTTGGAGATGTGATTATTGCACAAACACATGGTCATCTCTATGGCATTAATTTTACCTGGGACAAGTTAGATCTTTGGGCGCAACAAGAGGATGCTGATATTTGTCTTTATGGCCACTTGCATGCGGCAACAGCTTGGCGAAATGGTAAAACAGTGTTTATCAATCCAGGTTCTGTTTTACAGCCACGTGGGCCTATACATGAGAAACTTTATGCAAAGGTGATTATAAACGATGCAAAAATTCGTGTGGAATATTACACACGTGACCATGAACTTTATTCAGAACTTACACAGGAATTTGAACGATGATTGCTAAAGAATTTGAAGATTTTTTGTTGGCTCGTTTAGATAATTATTTAATTCCATCAGATCAGGTTGCTATTTTTATTGATAGTCATAACGCTAATCATGTGGTTTTGCTTTTGACGAGTAACGGTTATTCGCGCGTTCCCGTTTTGACTAAGGATAAGCATTATCTTGGGACCATATCTTTGACAGATATTAAGCGTTATCAAGATGAACATAACTTGCAAGAGTGGGAGATGGTTAACCATGATATCGGGCCGATGACATCAGATGTCGTGGAAACAGTGGAAGATAATGCTAATCTAAACGAGGTAATGCATAAGCTAGTTGATAATCCTTTCCTTCCTGTGGTTGATAGCCAAGGTATTTTCAAAGGAATTATCACACGAAAATCGATTCTAAAGGCGGTTAATAGCCTCTTACATGACTTTACACATGACTATATCATCATTCCAAAAACAACTGACAACTCAGATCACTGATTTTCTGTCTACTAAGGTCATTTCAGAGAGTTCAAAGCAAGCTTATGCTTATGATCTTAAGCAGTTTACAACTTTGATTTCAGGACAAATTGATCAAACCACTTTAAAGCTCTATGAAAACCAACTCAAGGAATGGAAACCATCCGTACAAAAACGTAAGCGCTCTGCGGTCAATCAATTTTTACTATATCTCTATCAAAAGGGTGAATTAGCGAAATTTTTCAAACTATCAGAGATGGTAACGCTACCTTCTCAGGAGGATAAGTTGCAGATACTGGATCTTTCGTCGCTTTACGAGGGACGTGAAGGGGCTGGGAAACTGGCCTGTCTGCTGATTCTAGAGTTGGGGCTCTTGCCTTCAGAGATTTTGGAGTTGAACTGGTCCGATATCGACTTGGATTTTGGTGTTTTAACTGTGGCCAAGGGAACGACTAAGCGTGTTCTTAGACTTGAAGCAGATTTGAAACAGTATTTGTTGGCTATTAAAGATGTGAACAGTCAGGGATTGCTTTTGGGTAAGGTCTATACTCGACAATGGCTGTATAAGCAAATCCAGACTTATGTTAGTGGCTGTGGCTTATCGAATGTAACTGCTCAAGTCTTGCGTCAGCAATTTATTCTTAGACAAATTGAAAAGGGAACGGGCGCCTTTGAACTTGCTCGTTTACTGGGACTAAAAAGTCCAGTGACCTTGGAGAAATACTATAAAATCTAATGGATATTAAGTTAAAAGATTTTGAGGGGCCACTGGATTTGTTGCTCCATCTGGTTTCTAAGTATGAGGTAGATATTTACGATGTCCCCATTGTTGAGGTTATTGAGCAATACTTGGCTTATTTGGCAACCTTGCAAGCCATGAAGCTTGAAGTTGCTGGGGAATATATGCTTATGGCTAGTCAGCTCATGCTGATTAAGAGTCGTAAGCTTCTGCCGACAGTGGTGGAAGCTGAGCCAGAAGCAGATGATCCAGAACTAGAGCTCTTGAGTCAGTTGGAAGAATATGCACGCTTCAAAGCAGCTAGTCAAGAGTTGGCTAAGCAGCATGAAGTGCGGGCTCAGTATTTTTCAAAACCAAAAGTTGAATTAGTTTATGAAGATGTGACGCTGAATCAGGATAAGACCATTCAAGACATTTTCTTGGCTTTTTCAAAAATCATGACTGAAAAGCAAGAAGAAATTCGGCGAAACCACACGACCATTGCACGTGACGATTATAAAATTGAAGACATGATGCTGATTATTGAGGAAGCATTTGGCTCAAAAAATGAGCTATATCTGGATGAACTTTTCACAGATGCTAAAGATATGAATCAAGTAATCACCCTCTTTTTGGCAACTCTTGAATTGATTAAGGTACATCGCATATCAGTACAACAGGAAACAATTTTTGGCACAATCACACTAAGAAAGGAATGGACGAATGAGTAGTCACTTAGCACGATTAGAAGCTTTACTTTTTGTGGCTGGTGAAGATGGTCTTAGTCTACGTACTATGGCACAGCTTTTGGAAATGCCAGTGACGGGTATGACTCAGTCTTTGGAGAAATTGCAAGCTAAGTACGAGGCAGATGAGGATTCAGCTCTGTGTTTATTGGAATCATCAAACACCTATAAGTTAGTGACTAAACCAGATTTTGCAAGTCTCCTTCGTGACTATTCTAAAACGCCTATTAACCAGAGTTTATCACGAGCGAGTCTTGAGGTCCTCTCTATAGTTGCGTATAAACAGCCTATTACACGTGCTGAAGTCGATGACATTAGAGGTGTTAATTCTAGTGGTGCTATTGCTAAACTTCAGGCCTTTGATCTTATTCAAGAGGCTGGTAAAAAGGATGCTGTCGGTCGTCCTAACCTATATGCGACTACTGATTATTTCCTAGACTATATGGGCATTAACAGTTTAGACGAGCTTGTGGCGATTGATCAACTAGAACTTGAAGATCAAGAAACGAGTCTCTTTAGGGAAGATGCTTCAGAGGAGCTTGAGGACTTGGACAATTAATAGTAAACCTTGTTGAAACTAATCATTAAAAATAAAGAAACATAGCAGAGATGCTAGGTAGAAAGGATATAGCTTAAGCTGTAGAAAAAGAATGCGAATTAATAAATATATTGCCCACGCTGGTGTGGCTAGCCGTCGTAAGGCTGAGGAACTGATTAAAGAGGGTCGTGTGACCCTAAATGGTAAGACCGTTACGGAATTGGCAACAATTGTCAAAAATGGTGATATTGTTGAGGTAAATGGTAGCCCAATTTATAATGAAGAGAAGGTCTATTATCTTCTTAATAAACCACGAGGGGTTATTTCTTCGGTATCTGATGAGAAAAATCGTAAGACGGTGATTGACCTCATGCCCCACGTTAAGGAACGTATCTACCCTGTTGGTCGTCTTGACTGGGATACGACAGGTCTTCTTATTTTGACTAATGATGGTGACTTTACCGATAAGATGATTCACCCACGTAATGAGATTGACAAGGTTTATTTGGCGCGTGTCAAAGGTATTGCGACCAAGGAGAACCTTCGTCCTTTGACTCGTGGTGTGGTCATTGATGGTAAGAAAACAAAACCAGCACGTTACAATATTATCAAAGTAGACCATGAAAAGAACCGTTCAGTTGTTGAATTGACAATTCATGAAGGGCGTAACCACCAGGTTAAGAAAATGTTTGAATCAGTGGGCTTGCTTGTTGATAAGTTGTCACGTACGCGTTTTGGTACCCTTGATTTAACAGGGCTTCGCCCAGGTGAATCACGCCGTCTGAATAAGAAAGAAATCAGTCAGCTTCATAACGCTGCTGTCAATAAGGTTAAATAATGAAAAGATTTCTGATTGCTTTAGTAAGGGCTTATCAGAGATGGATTTCTCCCCTATTTCCACCCTCTTGCCGTTTTCGTCCAACTTGTTCGGTTTATATGATCCAAGCAATAGAAATGCACGGTTTAAAGGGAGTTCTTATGGGAGTTGCCCGTATCTTAAGATGTCACCCTTTATCAGAGACTGGCGATGATCCGGTGCCAGATTATTTTAGTCTAAAACGTAATAAAACTCCTTTGGATAAATGAATCCAAAGGAGTTTTTCTATGCTTAAGTTTTTGACCAAGTTTTTGGCAGGAAGAGGAGTAGTAAAGGATAAATTTCCAAACGTCCTGCAATCATAGCAAATCCCATGATAAGCTTAGACAAAGGACTGAAAATAGCAAAGCTATCACTCGTTCCAAGTAAAGGTCCAATATTGTTAAAGGTTGAAGCAGCAGCGCTTGTCACAATCAAGAGGTCTTGATTATCCAGTGATAAAACAGTGACTAAACTTAGTATAATGAGTACATATACAGCTAAATATTTAAGAACACTGTGCTGAGTTTCTTTATCGAGAACACTTCCATTGATATGAAGTGACAGGATACGATTAGGATAGAGACTAGCCAGGGTCTGATTTCGTGCAATCTTAGCAATAATCATAGCACGGATAACCTTGAAACCACCGGCAGTAGAACCTGCTGATCCCCCGATAAACATCAGGAGGAGTAGGATATACTGAGAAAAGAGTGGCCATTTGGTAATATCCGTTAGACCAAAACCGGTTGTTGTGATGATAGTTGACACTTCGAAAAATGAGTATTTGAAAGAGTCAGCCAAATTGTGGTAAATCCCAAAAATATTGAGGATAATCAAACCAGTTGAAATAGCCACAATCGCAAAGTAGGTACGTAGTTCTTCATCTTGGAAGAAAAACTTGATTTTACGAAGGAGAATATAGAAATAAAGGTTGAAGTTAACCCCAAAGAGTAGGGTACCAACAGTAACTACATAGGTAATCAGATCGCTGTGGTAGTGGGCAATAGAGTCATTATAGACAGCAAATCCCCCAGTACCTGCGCCCCCCATAGCAGTGATGATACTATCAAAGATTGGCATACCGCAAAGCCAGAGAATAACAGCAAAAATAACAAACATAGTCAGATAGATGATGTAAAGAATCTGAGCTGTATTTTTGAGCTTGGCAACGACTTTACCAAATACTGGACCAGGCACCTCTGCACGCATAACCTCATGGTGACCATTTTTACTGTTGTTCATGATGGCTAGGGCAAAAACCAATACCCCCATCCCTCCAATCAAGTGGGCGAAGCTTCGCCAGAAAAGTAGGGAGTGGGTAAGTACTCCAGTATCTGTGAGAATAGTAGCCCCCGTGGTTGTGAAACCAGAGCTCATCTCAAAAAAGGCATCAATGACACTTGGAATCTGACCAGCAAAGACGAAGGGCAATCCTCCAAAGAAAGACCAGAGTACCCAACAGAGGGCTACAATAAGCATTCCTTCTTTGGTGTAAATATGGTAGTTCTTCGGTTTAAAGAGAGTACCAAGCACCCCGAGAAAGAGGAGAATCCCCATCGTACCCAAGATGCTGGCAAATACTTTAGCATTTTCTTGATAAATAAGAGCGACGATAAGTGGCACAACCAAGAGAGCAGCCTCAATCAGCAGGAGCTTGGCAATAAGAAAACGGACAATAGAACGATTCATGGCAGCTTACCTCTTCAACAAGTCGTAAATGTGAGTTACATTTTGTAAGAGTGTAACAACCACGATTTTATCCCCGATAGCGAGCCTGTCTTCTCCTGTTGGGAAAATAGATTTTCCATTGCGGATAATAGCAGCGATAAGGACACCGTTAGCAAGTTCAAGCTCAGAAAGTTTCTTTCCGGCGATTTTGTTATTTTCCTTAATTTGGAATTGCAAGGTTTCGATACGACCATTAGCCACATGGTGAAGGGCATCAAGACTAGAGTCTTTGGCATTAAAACGCCCGCGTACAAAGTGCATTACAGTGTCAACAGCGATACTCTTAGGAGTGACAATTGTTGTTGTCTCACGTGGATCGATAATCTCTAAGAGACTAGTACGGTTAACCTTAGTAATATTCTTGTGAATACCAAGGCTTTCGAGGAACATAGAGGTAATGATATTTTCCTCATCTACTCCGGTTAGGGTAGCTACGGCATCATAACTGGCTGCACTTTCCTCGAGAAGAAGGTCTTTAGCAGTACCGTCACCTAAGATCACAGAAACTTCAGGGAAGACCTGACTAAAGGTTTGCGCACGGTCCATTTTTTGCTCAATCAATTTGACCTTAATACGATTGTTTTTCAAGATATTGAGCAAGTAGTAGGAGATGCGCCCAGCACCAATCAACAAAAGTTTTTTGATGCTTTTTGGCTTAATGTAACTGTGGAAAAGTGCCATATCAACACGTTTACCAGTGACATAAATCTTATCCCCAATTTGCATGGTAGCATTTCCATCTGGAATGATGAGTTCACCCTGACGGTGAATCGTACAAACTAGAATATTGCCGAATTTCCTACGGAATTGTTCCATTGTCATACCAGATAATTGGCTATTTTCAGTAACTTTAAATGCCATAAGAATAACGCGTCCATTAGCAAAAGTTTCAACTGATAGGGCGTTTGGAAATTCAACTGTATTGGCAATATAGCGAGCTGTTAAAAGTTCAGGGTTAACTACTAATGAGAATCCAAGAAAGTTTTTGTCTTTGAAATAAGCATTAGAGTATTCTGGGTTACGTACGCGAACAATAGTTTCTTTGGCACCCATTTGTTTAGCCAGAACCGCTGAAATCATGTTCACTTCATCTTTATCGGTCATTGCGATAAAGACGTCACAGTTGCTAACCTCGGCTTGTTCCAAAATTTTAAAATTAGCCCCATTTCCAGCAAAGCCCATAACATCATAGCGTTTGCTGAGGCGTTTGAGGACCTCTTCCTTTTCTTCAATTAAAATAACATCGTGCTTCTCTTCAACAAGAGAACGACAGAGTGCGGTACCGACCTTACCGGCACCTACGACAATAATACGCATGAGTTACCTCCAAATAATCATTACTATGATACTCTATTTTAGCGGAAAAATCATCCTTTTCAGCTAGCTTTATCAACCATTCCTATTTAAGTAAATAAAGGTGAAATTTTTCTTTAAATAGTATTGACTTTTAGACCAGAAGTGCTAAAATATATTCAAAGATTCGTTATTTTAAATCTAACCTGTCATGATTTAAGCTAATGAACGTCCACAACCATGTCGTCTGCTGAGCTTGACTCCGGGCGACATGGTATTTTTTATGTCTAGGAGAATTGAGATGTCACGTAATCATATTGTCTTGTTTGAACCTCGTATTCCACAAAACACCGGAAATATTGCACGTACCTGTGCAGCGACTAATAGCCCTCTTCATATCATCCGTCCTATGGGCTTTCCAATTGATGACAAGAAAATGAAACGTGCAGGTTTAGACTACTGGGATAAGCTTGACATCACTTATTATGACAATTTGGCAGATTTCATGTCTAAAAATCAAGAGGGTCGTTTGCATTTAGTCACGAAATTTGCGGATAAGACTTATTCAGAAGAGGCCTATGCCGATGGTGAAGACCACTATTTTATGTTTGGTCGTGAAGATACAGGCCTACCTGAAGATTTTATGCGTGAGCATCCTGAAAAAGCTATTCGTATTCCGATGAATGATGAACATGTGCGTAGTCTAAATGTGTCCAATACTGTTTGTATGATTGTTTACGAAGCGCTTCGTCAGCAACAATTTGAGGGGCTAGAGCTGAGTCACCGTTATCAACACGATAAATTAAAATAGATACTTCATTTTGTTTTAAAAGAATAATTATAGTCATTGACTATCAACAGATTAGAAATCCATAATTTGAAAACCTTGTCACCAAGGTTTTTTTATGTTATCCTTAAAAGGTCTTCAGGGCAGGGTGAAACTCCCGACCGGCGGTGATTCTTTGGATAAGTCCGCGAGCGCAAGCTGATGAGGTGTGATTCCTCAACCGACAGTATAGTCTGGATGGAAGAAGACCAGTCTTTTTGCGTAGGCTTTTTTTGGCATGGGCAAATCCATTGGGAACTTCTTTCAAATTGTTAAAATTTGGAGGAATTTTTTTATGATAAACACACGTAAATTGGCTTACATTGCCATTTTATCTGCAGTTTCATTCTTGTTGCTTTATTTTTCATTTCCATTGATTCCAGCAGCAGATTTTTTGAAGGTTGATTTTTCAATCCTTCCTGTTCTTATTGCCTTGGTCATCTTTGATTTTAAGAGTGCCATCGGTGTTCTCTTGCTTCGTTCATTGTTGAAGCTCTTGCTAAACAATGGTGGACCAGGATCAATGATTGGACTTCCTATGAATTTTGTTGCTCTAGGCGTCTTTGTTTGGGGCCTAAGCTATTTTTGGAAGAAAAATCAAACAAGCAAGAATTATATTCTTGGTTCTGTTTTAGGAACTGTCTTGCTTACAGTTGTTATGGTTATTCTTAACTATATTTATGCATTACCACTCTATGCTAAATTTGCCAACTTTGATATTGCGCAATTTATAGGTCTCTATAAATACCTTTTCGCTATGGTAGTACCTTTCAATTTACTTGAAGGTTTGATTTTTGCAGTAGCCTTTGCTTTGATTTATGCTCCACTTAAGTCTATTCTAGTAAAATTATAAATATGAAACACAAACACACACATTATACTTATGCTTCTTTTGCCTTATTGTTATTTGTTGCTCTCGGTTATATGGTTAAGTTCTATCCTGAAGCCTTGACAGGATTTGATAGCAACATTCAAACTTGGGTTCGAGGAGGCTTACCAGCAGGATTGACACGCTTTTTTAAAACTATTACCATGCTTGGGAATACGCCTGTACAGGCTATTATTGCAATCGTAGCAGTCATCTGGCTTTATCTACGTCAGTATAAATCAGAAGCTATCTTTGTGGGAGCCAGTGGGCTTCTCGCTAGTATCTTGATTGTAAGTTTGAAGTATATTTATCAGCGTCAGCGCCCATCAATTACGCATTTAGTGCATGCTAGTGGTTATTCTTTCCCTAGTGGTCATTCTTTGGGAACTTTTATGATTCTTGGAGCAATTGCCATTGTCCTTGCTCAGCGTTTGGAGAAAAAAGAATCTAAAATAGTAGTTTATGCTATTACTGGACTTCTTATTTTCCTTGTTGGACTTTCGCGTATTTATGTGGGTGTGCATTATCCAACAGATGTTTTAGCTGGCTTTACCTTAGCCTTTGGGTTGCTTAATGCGATTTATCCAACTTATGACCGCATTCGCTTTGAATGGCGATTCCAAAGTAAACAGAAATAAAAAAACATGTAGTTTTGAACTGCATGTTTTTTGATACAAAGGAAGGTCCTTCCTATATAAAATGTATAAAAATAGCTTATTTTCACTATTATTCTGTTAAAAATGCATTAACTATATATTAATTATATTACAATTATGATATAATGTTTTTAAAATTTTGAAATAAAGGAGAGTCTCTTGAACATAAAAGACAGCATTGGACTAAGAATCAAAACTGAGCGTGAATGTCAGCAGATGTCACGTGAAGTGCTATGTTTAGATGGTGCGGAATTGACTGTTCGTCAGTTAATTCGCATTGAAAAAGGGGAGTCGCTCCCGTCTTTGGATAAATTATCTTATATTGCAAAACGTCTAGGAAAAAATATGACCGATTTATTGGATCATGATAATATTACTATCCCTGACGAATACTACGAGATGAAGAATCGTCTGATTAAGTTTCCAACGTATAGAAATCCAGAAAGAATAAAGGCTAAACTTGCCTTAATTGAGGAGGTTTATGAGAAATTCTTTGAACTTCTCCCAGAAGAAGAATTGTTAACTCTAGATATTTTGGAAAATATTTTGAGTTTTACTAGTTGGGAAGAGAGTCCTAAAGTTGAGGAGATATATGAAGACTTATTTGAACAAGTCAAAAGGAAGAGGAAATTCTCAACTAACGATTTATTAGTTATTGACTACTATTTCTTCCATCTTTATGGAAGAAAACAGTATGATAAAAAACTTTTTGAAAGAATCGTAAAGAGAGTATTAAATCAGGAAATTTGGACAGATGATGTCTATAATATTGTTTTGTTTAATGATTTGATGGCTATCGCTGCTTTGAAGATTTTTCACAATTCCTTCTCAGACTTCTTAACAGTTGTGGATAAAGCCTTAGCTGTTATAGAAAAATCACAATTTTATAGTTATAAACCTAGTGTTTTTGTTCTCAAAGCCAAATATGAACTTCTTCATAAAGGAAACAAGAAAGAGGCTGCAGAAAATTACAATAAGGCCATAATGTTTGCTTCCGTTTTAGAAGACTCGGTGCTAGAAGAAAGTATAAAGGCAGGTAAAGCGGCAGATGGTTTATAGAAATGGTGGTGACATAAATGTCACTACTTTTTTAATGGTTAAATGTTTACTATAGAAACATAACTAACAGTTAAAAGGAGTTTTATTTTGAAAAAACTAAAATTATTTACACTATTCTCACTACTTATCACTATCTTGCCTTATTTTGCAGGTTGTCTTTAATAAGGAGTCACCATGTCAAAATATCCATATATTTCACAGGTTGATCAGCGTGATTGTGGTGTCGCTGCCTTGGCCATGATTCTCAAACACTATGGTTCATCTTATAGTTTAGCTTATTTGCGAGAGTTGGCTCAGACTTCTCGTGAAGGTACTTCTGCGCTTGGTTTGGTGGAAGCGGCCAAGCAGTTGGGTCTTGAAACTCAGGCTATTCGTGCGGATTTAGACTTGTTTAAACAAAAAAAACTATCTTATCCTTTTATTGTACATGTGGTTAAAGAAGGTGGGCTGCAACATTATTATACGGTGTTTGGTCAAATTAAGGGGCAGCTTATTATTGGTGATCCAGATCCTAGCAAGAAGGTCATTAAAATACCCTTAGAGGAATTTGCCAAAGAGTGGACGGGAGTTTCTCTCTTTTTTGTTCCAGGAGAAACCTACACTAAATACAAAGAAGATGTACCTGGACTTCTTTCATTTTTACCAATTTTGTTTCGTCGTAAGGGTTTGATTGCAGTTATTGTCTTGCTGAGTTTTCTAGTGACCCTTGTTAATATTATTGGTTCTTATTATTTGCAAGCTATTATCGACCGCTTGATTCCTCAGGGGGCCTATAATCTTCTGACCATGATTTCACTAGGCTTATGTATCTCTTATCTTGCTCAACAAGTTTTTACTTTTTTCAAAGATTATCTTCTACATCGATTGGGTAATTACCTGTCCATTGCTGTCATTCTTCCATATATCAAGCATGTCCTTTCCCTGCCTATTAGTTTCTTTAGTTCACGTCGTACTGGTGAAATCACGTCACGTTTTGGAGATGCCAACACCATTATCGATGCTCTAGCTTCAACGATTTTATCGATTTTTCTAGATGTGACCATTGTGATGACTCTAGCTGTGGCTCTTATTGTACAAAATCAGTCACTTTTTTTGATGACTCTCACGGTAGTTCCTCTTTATGTTTTAATCATTCTGGCATTCTATAAGCTTTTTGAAAAGGAAAATTATCAATTGATGGAGGCAAATAGTCAGGTCAATACCGCTGTTATTGATGATTTGCGAGGCATTGAAACCTTAAAATCCTTGAGAGTTGAAGAGAGACGCTATCAGGAAATTGAGGTGAAATTCCATGACTATTTGAAGAAGTCTTTGTCTAAGGCCAAGTGGCAATTAACGCAGGATGGTTTAAAGACAGGGGTTCAGTTAGTTTCCAATGTCTTTATCCTCTGGTATGGGGCACAATTAGTCATGGAAGGACAGCTATCTGCAGGTCAGTTGATTACCTATAATATGTTGCTGAATTATTTTACAACTCCTTTAATTAATATTATCAATCTCCAATCCAAAATTCAGCAAGCCAAAGTAGCCAATAATCGTCTTCAAGAAGTTTATGTTGTGGATAAGGAAGAAAAAGGAAAACTTAAAGAGTTATCCTTTAAACAACTTGCTCTTAAGGGGGTCAGTCACCGTTTTAGTTATCAGCAAGAGACGCTTAGTAAGATTGATTTAACAATCCATAAGGGTGAGAAAATCGCCCTCATGGGTAAAAGTGGATCTGGGAAAACGACCTTGGCTAAAATGTTGTCGGGTTATTACACAAAATCTAGTGGTCATGTAACCCTAGATAAAGATGCTATTAGCCATGCGGAGCTGCGTCAAATGGTGACTTACGTTCCCCAGCAGACCTATGTGTTTACAGGCACCATTTTAGAAAATCTGCTATTAGGATTTGAAGGAGAAGTTGACGAGAAAAAGCTTCTTAAAGTTTGCCAACAAGCTGATATCTTAGAGGATATTCAAAAAATGCCACAAGGTTTTCAGACCCAAGTATCTGAAGATGGTGGTCTATCTGGTGGTCAAAAACAACGCTTGGCGATAGCGAGGGCCCTCTTGTCCCAGCAGCCTATCTTGATTTTTGACGAAGCTACCAGTGGTCTCGATAGTGATACTGAAAGCAGGGTCATGGCTAATCTTGCTAAGATTAAACGAACAATGATTTTTATTGCTCACCGCAATAGTGTCCGTCAACATGTCAGTCGTGTGGTGACCATGGTGAGTGGCCAGATTGAGTCAGACAGTCCTAATTTCAATCCATTCCAGTTTATTTAAAATAATCTTCCTATTATATATGATAAAACTTAAGAAGTCTAAATATTCACATCTTGCACCTATCTCCTTAATATAGTATACTGGTAGCATACTATTAAGAGGTGTAAACATGTTAGAGGCATATAAAAATTTTTGGTTAGGCTATATTGATTTTTATGGTCGTACAAAACGATCAGACTATTGGTGGGTTGTCTTGATTAATGGAGTTATTGGTACTTTAATTTTCCTACTGATGGACTTCCTTGGAGAAACAAAGGCTGCTGGCTTTACATTAACAGCTTTCATTTTATTTATAGCAGCAACGGCGCTTCCTACAATTTCTATTCAGATTCGTCGTCTACGTGATGCCAATTTCAATGTTGCGTGGATTGTATTAAAAGCGACACCACTACTAGTAGTGCTTTGGGTGATGTATGCCTTTCCTACAAGAAATTCAAAATAACTCCAATATAAAAAGGGTGAAACTAGTTAATCTAGTTCCACTCTTTTTTTCTTATAAAATAAAGCTACCTAAGAGGCTAATGAGGGTAAAGCTGATAGTTGCATAAAATATAGCGAGACGAGTTGCCTGAATAGGTTTATAGAGTCGAATAAGTGTTAGGACACACCAAATAAAGAGTACTGTGACAAACCAACCTGACAATAAGCGACGTGGCGTCACACCATAGAGTGCCATATAAACGCCAAAGAGTTTCCAGCCAGCGATAAGGGCAAAGAGGCTAGCAAAAGTAAAGAGTAGGGTGCTTAAGAAACGAAGCCCTTTGTGGGTGAAGAAATTTTCTTTAGAAAAAATGTAAAGTCCAGCTAGGATTCCTAAGTTGAGGGTAGAAACTCGAACCAATTGCCAGAAGCCTTGAACCGCAATATGTGAGGCTTGATGGGCTGGAATGCTGGCTTGGTTGAGAGAAAGGAGTTCTCCCATTTGACTAGTGGCAGTTAATATGAATAGGGCATAAGTGAAGCAGAGGCTTCCGAGTACGATATAAGCTGCTACTTTTGGGAACTGACGGGTCGCTTTAAGATGGCCTTCAAATCGTTTTTGACTGAGTGGCTTTTCTTTTGCCAAATAGGTTGCAGCGAGTTGAGCAAAAAGTCCTAGAGCCAGAGGGATACTGCTTATTAAACGAGAGAACAATAATCCGTTGTCCTTGAAGGTGAGGGTGAAATCAAGTAGAGAAGTTAGTGTCTGGAAGAAGTGTCGCCAAAGATCTCCGAAAGCAGGCAAGACCTGACTAAGCTGACTAGCAGCGAATACAGTCAGTACCAAGGCTATCATGATACTAATGAAAATCATCCATTTGTGGTTATGAACTGCGTGTTTTTCTTCTTCGGAGAGTTCTTGTTTAGGTGCTGTTTTATATAGGAGTGTCCAGGCTCCGATAAAGAAATATTTTAGCGGGAAGATGCAGCTGGTGTATATGAGGTCTAGCCAAACCATAATTCCCAAACGGTCTTGACTACTTTGTCCAGTGCGTGCCATTAAGTAAAGGAGGATACTCGCATGAAGGCAAAGAATCTGAGTGCTCCCCCAGTTGTCGTGCAGACCCCAGAGACTAATTTGTAAACTTTGGAGGAGACTAGTGACCATAAATATTCCCGATTCAAGTCGCATTCCCTTTGCTTTTCCACCTAATAGGCGACAGCCTAGCTCAATCGTACTGATCAAGACAAGGGTTGCTGGAAAGGCAAAGGAAAAATGGGTCAAGTAAGTGACATACAGGAAGCAGGACACAAGACAGGCGACAATCAGTCCCTTAATTTTCCAAATGTCTTTTGGTGAAAAATGTTCCAAGAATTTCTTGGTTTTGGTTTGAAGACTAGTCTTTTCGTCGGAATATTCCTGGGAGACTAGCTGTAAATCAGTAGTGTAGTTATTTGTTTCCATCATAATTCTCCTTTTGGATTTTTGTCCAAAAAAGACTTTATCATAAAAAACGTTTGACTTTGTTACCCAACTGTAAAATTACTAAAAATAGGTCTATGGACTTAGGTCTGGAGAATGAGTTGGAAAAATAGGCGAGAAAAAAATATAATGCTCACATTGGATGATAGATTGTACGGACTATATTGTCAGAAACAGTCAAATACTAAAGGAAGCTTTTTATAGATTAACTGTTTATTTATCTGGGATTAAGCAAAGGACTCCTATTGAGAATTACCAACTGTAATGTGATTTTTTGACACCACATGTTAGCTTGATTAACATGTAAATGTTGCAAAATTTCTGAAAATTCGTTGACATGTGTTGTCAAAGTAGTATGATATTAACATAAAAGAAACTTAGGAGGTTCTTATGTTAGGTGTCATCCTACTCTATGTTGGTATGGTTTTGATGAGTAATGGACTCCATCGTTTAGAGGGTATTCCTGATAAATCAAATGTTGT
This sequence comes from Streptococcus sp. 21.1, assembly GCF_016648635.1. Classification (NCBI taxonomy): domain Bacteria; kingdom Bacillati; phylum Bacillota; class Bacilli; order Lactobacillales; family Streptococcaceae; genus Streptococcus; species Streptococcus sp. 21.1. The sequence goes on from NZ_JACLQL010000006.1 coordinate 52,178, forward strand.
CATGAATATCTTTACGGGTGGTTTGGGTTTGATTCTCAACATTATTGTCATTGCTTATGGAGCTTGTACAGGGCAAGGCGCTGAATGGTTTTATGGTAGCGCCACTGGTCTTTTATTTGCCTTCACCTACCTTTACTCAGCTATCAATACGATTTTCGATTTTGATCAACGTTTGTATGGGTGGTTTAGTTTATTTGTGGCAATTAATACGCTACCAGCAGGGATTCTTTGCTTAACATCTGGATACGGTGGTAATGCTTGGTATGGTATTATTTGGTTCTTGTGGGGTATTCTATGGCTAACTGCCTTTATTGAAATTAACCTTAAGAAGAACCTAGGAAAATTTGTCCCTTACCTAGCTATTTTTGAAGGAATTGTAACAGCTTGGATTCCAGGGCTTTTGATGCTTTGGGGCAAGTGGTAAGCATTGATTTAAGGAGGAAAAACGATGCAATTGACAATGCGTGAGCAGGAAAAAATGATGATTAGCCTTGCGGCTATGATTGCTCAACGACGTAAAGATAAAGGAATCAAATTGAATCATCCAGAAGCGGTTGCTTTGATTACAGACTATGTGCTTGAAGGTGCAAGAGAAGGTAAAACTGTTGCCCAATTGATGGATGAAGCTCGCAATCTTTTAACACGTGAAGATGTTATGGAAGGTATTGCGGAAATGATTCCAATGATTCAAGTTGAAGCTACTTTTACGGACAGTACAAAACTGGTTACTGTTCATGATCCTATTCAGTAAGGAGAAATGTAATGATTCCAGGTGAATACCATGTGGCGAGTGAGCCAATTGATTATAACGGTGGTTACGAAGCCATTAGTCTTGAAGTGAAAAATGTGGGTGACCGTGCTGCTCAAGTGGGCTCTCACTACCATTTTTATGAAGCAAACGAAGCTGGTCTTCAATTTGATCGTGAAAAGGCGCGAGGCAAACGTCTAGATATTCCAGCAGGTACAGCCATTCGTTTTGAGCCAGGTGAAACGAAAACAGTACAACTTATTGACTTTGGAGGGAAACGTCGTATTTTTGGTTTCAATAACAAGGTCAATGGTTTCTTAGACTAGAAAGAGGACAAATCGATGAGTTTTAAAATGGATCGTGAAGAGTATGCTCAACACTACGGACCAACTGTAGGTGATAGCGTACGTCTTGGAGATACCAATCTTTTTGCAGCCATTGAAAAAGACTTTACTGTTTATGGACAGGAATCTAAGTTCGGTGGCGGTAAAGTTTTGCGTGATGGTATGGGTGTTAGTGCTACGGAAACGCGTGACAATCCATCAGTTGTTGATACCATTATTACAGGTGCAACCATCATTGACTATACAGGTATTATTAAAGCGGATATCGGTATTCGTGATGGTAAGATTGTTGCTATCGGTCGCGGTGGTAACCCAGATACAATGGACAATGTGGACTTTGTTGTGGGTGCTAGTACAGAAGCCATTGCTGCTGAAGGTTTGATTGTGACTGCTGGTGGTATTGACCTTCACGTGCACTATATTTCTGCCGACCTTCCAGAATTTGGTTTGGATAACGGGATTACTACCCTCTTTGGTGGTGGTACTGGTCCTGCTGACGGAAGTAATGCAACAACATGTACACCAGGTAAATTCCATATTACTCGTATGTTGCAAGCTGTTGATGATATGCCTGCTAACTTTGGTTTCCTTGCTAAAGGTGTTGGTTCTGAGACTGAAGTGGTTGAAGAGCAAATTAAAGCTGGTGCAGCAGGAATTAAGACACACGAGGACTGGGGTGCGACTTACGCAGGTATTGATAATTCCCTTAAAGTTGCGGATAAATACGATGTTTCTTTTGCGGTCCACACTGACTCTTTGAATGAAGGTGGATTTATGGAAAATACTTTGGAATCCTTCCAAGGTCGTACCGTTCATACCTTCCACACCGAAGGTTCAGGTGGTGGACATGCTCCAGATATCATGGTCTTTGCTGGTAAGGAAAATATTTTGCCATCATCAACTAATCCAACTAACCCATACACTACAAATGCCATTGGTGAGTTGTTAGATATGGTTATGGTTTGTCACCACTTGGATCCAAAAATCCCAGAAGACGTCTCATTTGCTGAATCACGTGTACGTAAACAAACTGTGGCTGCAGAAGACGTTCTTCACGATATGGGTGCCCTTAGTATCATGACTTCAGATGCCATGGCAATGGGACGTGTCGGTGAAGTAGCCATGCGTTGTTGGCAACTAGCTGATAAGATGAAGGCTCAGCGTGGTCCACTTGAAGGGGATTCAGAGTTTAACGATAATAACCGTATCAAACGTTACGTGGCTAAATATACAATTAACCCTGCCATCACTAACGGTATTGCAGACTATATCGGTTCTGTAGAAGTTGGTAAATTTGCAGATTTGGTTATCTGGGAACCAGCACAATTTGGTGCAAAACCTAAGTTGGTGCTTAAGGGTGGTATGTTAACTTATGGTGTTATGGGTGACGCTGGTTCAAGTCTTCCAACGCCTCAACCACGTATCATGCGTAAATTATATGGTGCTTACGGTCAAGCGGTTCATGAAACAAATCTTACATTTGTCTCTCAATATGCTTATGATCACGGTATCAAAGAAGAAATTGGTTTGAATAAGATTGTTCTTCCTGTTAAGAATACGCGTAACTTGACTAAGCGTGATATGAAGCTTAATGACTACGCTCCAAAAACAATCCGTATCGATCCACAGACCTTTGATGTCTTTATTGATGATGAGTTGGTTACTTGTGAACCAATCCATACGACATCATTGTCTCAACGTTATTTCTTGTTCTAAGGAAGACGCTATATAAATGAGGCTGGAATTTTTCCTCCAACCTCTTTTGTGTTTTATAGCCATAACGTTTTTAGTGCTTTATTAAGTTGCTATATGAGTTTGATGCTAGATTTTTAAAATGTAATAGAAAAGGAAAAAGTATGATTTTTACAAAAGTAGACGCTCTTGTTAAAGATATCGATGTGGACAAATACCATATTGAAACAGTCATTCTTTCGAGCGATGACCTTAACAAAAAAATTATTCGTGTGAAGAGTGATCATGGGAATGAATTTGGTATTCGTCTTGATAAGGGACAAAAATTGCAAAATGGCTCTGCCTTTTTTATCGATGATCACCATGTCCTAGCTATTGGTGTTGAGTCACAGGATTTGATTGTCATTTCACCTAAAGATATGGATGAAATGGGAATCACAGCTCATATTCTTGGAAATACTCATAAACCGATTGAGGTGAAAGACGCCAAGATTTATTTAGAGGTTGACCCAGTTGTAGAGCAAGTCTTGACTCAAAAAGAGATTGCCTACACGATTGAAGAAGTGGTCCTTGATAAGCCCCTACGCCATGTGAATTTAACTGCCCATGAACATTAATCCCTTTGCTAATGTGTCTTTGCAAGATTATCTTGAAATTGTGCAAATTGTCGATTCAACCTTTCCAATTGGATCGTTTAACCACTCTTTTGGGATGGAAAATTATCTGCGCGAAGACACTGTAACAGATGATAAAGGTTACGAGGAGTGGCAAGAAGCCTATTTAGCTAGTCAGTTTAAATATGGTGAAGGTCTTGTAATCAAATTGGTTTATGATGCTATGGCTACAGACAACTTAGAGCAGGTTTGGCATTATGATAAGGTCTTGACAGTTTCGACGCAAGCGCGTGAAACAAGACAGGGGACTAAAATGATTGCTAAACAAATGCTTCGACTTATTCAAAGGCTCCATGCTATTCCGGTATTGGATGACTATCAGTCCAAAATACGTAAGGGTGAGGTCTTCGGCAATCCAGCTATTGTCTTTGCACTCTATGTGTTTAACAAGGGCTTGGGATGTAGTGAAGCTATTGCACTTTATGGCTATAGCGTGATTTCGACGATGGTTCAAAATGCTGTTCGTGCCATTCCACTTGGACAGTTTGCTGGACAAGAGATTGTTTTACGTAGCTTTTCACAATTAGAAAAAATGACACAAGAAATTCAAGAACTGGATGCGTCCTACCTTGGGGCCAATACGCCTGGTCTTGAATTAGCTCAGATGAAACATGAAACACAGGTATTCCGCCTATTCATGTCCTAAAATATCAACAAGGTTGAGAGGAAAAAACAATGACAAAACGTACTGTAATTATTGGAGTTGGTGGACCTGTTGGTTCAGGTAAAACCCTTTTGCTTGAGCGTCTTACACGACGTATGTCCGACTTAAATTTAGCAGTTATTACTAACGATATCTATACAAAAGAAGATGCTCTTTTCTTGGCTAAAAATTCAAGCTTAGATGAAGACCGTATCATTGGTGTAGAAACTGGTGGATGTCCTCATACTGCTATTCGTGAAGATGCCTCTATGAACTTTGAAGCGATTGAAACTCTTCAAGAGCGCTTTAACCATGATTTGGATGTTATTTTCCTTGAAAGTGGTGGGGATAACTTGGCTGCGACCTTCAGTCCTGATTTGGTTGATTTCACCATTTATATTATTGACGTTGCTCAGGGTGAAAAAATCCCACGTAAGGCTGGTCAAGGGATGATTAAGAGTGATTTGTTCTTGATCAATAAGACTGACCTTGCTCCTTATGTTGGAGCCAACCTAGACCGTATGCGTGAAGATACCCTTCATTTCCGTAACGAAGATTCTTTCATTTTCACAAATTTGAATAATGATGACAATGTTAAGGAAGTGGAAGAATGGATTCGTAAGAATTTCCTACTAGAGGACTTGTAAGATGACACAAGCATACGATGGCTTTGTCCATCTTGGATTTTCAAACCGAAATGGTCGTACAATTTCCCACAAGAAATACCAAGAAGGCAACTCTCGAGTATCGGCGGATAATTCAGATGCCAACGGTGTTCCTTACTATTTCCTCATTAATATGGGTGGGGGATTTGTCGAGGGTGAGCAGTATCAAGTGACCATTGATGTTAATAAAGATGCTCATGCCTTGGTAACAACCCAAACACCTACCTATGTTTACAAGTGTGAGAAAGGACAGTTGACACATCAGAATACGTCCATCACACTTGAAGAAAATAGCTATTTGGAGTACATGGCTGATGAAGTCATTCCCTATTTAAAATCACGCTATTTCCAAACAAGTCGTATTGATATGGATAAGTCTGCCCACTTGATTTATTCAGATGGTGTGACGGCAGGTTGGTCTCATGAGGATTTGCCGTTTCAATACCATTATTTTCGTAATTTGACACAAATCTACCAAGATGATGAGCTTGTTTATAGCGATCAGACCCTCTTAGAGCCTCAGAAACAAGATATGTTTAAACTTGGTTATTTTGAAGGCTGGCGTAATTATAATAGTTTGGTAATGGTGTCACCAAATATTGACGAGGCTTTTGTTAAGGCTTTGCAGAAGCGCTTAGAAGATCTGGATTTAGAGTCTGATTTTGCTATTTCATCCTTAGATATCCCAGGTCTGGTGTTACGTATCTTAGGAAAAACTGCTGAGGATAATCGTCGCGTCATTTATGCCTGTGCAGACTATTTTAGACAAGAAATACATGGATTAACCCCTTTGAATTTAAGAAAAAATGATATGAGGAGATAAAAAATGCATATTCCTGAAAATTACCTAAGCCCTACGACTTGTGCGGCAATGGGGGCAGTTATGTTGCCTATTTGGTATAAGGCTGTCAAGGAGGTAAAGGTTAAAGTTGATACGGATAAAAAAACGATTCCTATGTTGGGAATCGGGACTTCCTTGTCCTTCCTTATCATGATGTTTAATCTTCCAGCCCCAGGTGGAACGAGTGCCCATGCTGTTGGAGCAGTGTTAATTGCTATATTGTTAGGACCTTGGGCTTCCTGTTTAGCAGTTAGTGTGGCCCTAGCTATGCAGGCCTTACTCTTTGGTGATGGTGGAATCTTGGCCTTTGGCGCAAACGCCTTTTGTATGGCCGTTGTTATGCCATTTGTAGGTTATGCTGTTTATAAACTCTTGAATAAGTGGACAAAGAACAGGATAATTGCCAGCTTTTTTGGAGGTTATATTGGGATTGTAGCTGCGGCCCTGACTGTTGCAGTTTTATTAGGAATTCAGCCTATTCTCTTTAAAGATAGTAGTGGTAATCCGCTTTACAACCCATACCCTTTGAGAGTGACACTTCCAGTAATGGGCTTGACTCACCTCCTCATCGGTCTGGTAGAAGGATTCTTCACAGCTGGTGTTCAAGAATTCATTGAACGTTTGAATATTGATAATGCTCAGGAACTAACGACTAAAAAACTACGTCCTTTATTGCTCTTTATCCTAGCCTTGATTATCCTAACACCACTTGGTTTATTGGCGACGGGAACAGCTTTTGCGGAATGGGATGTCAAAGAGTTGGTAGAAAAATTGGCTCATTATCATGTGGAAGCCCAAGCGCCAAAAGGAATGTTGAATGGTTTCTCATTCAATGCCCTCTTCCCAGATTATAGTATCGCAGGTGTTCCAGAAGTCTTGGGTTATATTCTGAGCGCTGCTTCTGCTGTTTTGATTTTCTTCATCCTCTATCGCTTGATTTTCGGTAGAAAGGTTGAAAAATGATTCTGCCAGAATGGATGTCGGAAGAGCGCCCGGTAGTCACTAAAGTCGGTAGAAATAACTTTCTTATCCGGAATCGTCACCATCTGGAAGCTCTGCTTCAAAAGTTTGAAACGCATCCTTTAAAAGTAGCATCAGTCTTTCATCCAACAGCTAAGGTTTTACTGCTCTTTTTCTTACTTATTTCAGTAGGAATTAGCCGCAATCTCACGGTTTTGTGGATTCTGGCTTTGTTTTTAGGAGCTGGGGTGGCTTTTCTACCACATTCTGTTTTAGTAAGAACCTTGAAAAAGACTGTAGTGTTGTTGATTTTTCCTTTAGTTCTTTATCTACCGCATCTCTTACTTAGCGGAGGTCAATCGCTCTTTCTTTTTAGACTTCCTTTGATTGCCGTAGCCATTGCTTATTATTCAGAGACGAGTACAATAAGTGAGATGTTAGCGGCATTAAAAGGGTTGCATTTTCCTGATCTTGTTCTGCTCCAGTTAGATATCACCATAAAATATATCGATGTCTTTGGAAAACAATTGATGGATTTGCTCAAAGGGATTGAAGCGCGAAGCTTTGGTGGCAATCATCGTTTCCGGATTGGAAGTAATATCTGGGGAATTTTATACCTTAAAGCCATACGCTATGGTGAGGAACTGACTCAAGCCATGGAAGCACGTTGCTTTGTCGGTGAGTATGTCAAGTCATCACAGTCATTCACATGGAAGGATTGGCTGGCCTTGATAAGTCTAGTAGCAGTGATTTTAGGACAGATTCTGTTAGGAGGATGAGATGTTTCAATTGAATCAAGTGGCCTGTGCCTATGAACAAAAAAAGGTCTTTACTGGTCTTGATTTGGAGATTAGACAAGGACAATATGTGATGTTGATGGGAGAAAATGGGACTGGGAAATCAAGTCTTATCAGTTTATTAACCGGCTTCAAGCAGGAAGAATCTGGACGCATTCTTTTCTTAGGGAAGGACCTCAAAGAATGGCTGAAGGACAAACGTCAAAAACGAGATTTTTATAGCCGCCTCGGAATCCTCTTTCAGGATGTGGATAGCCAATTATTTAATAGTACTGTCTATGATGAGATTGCTTTTGGACCTCGTCAGCTAGGTCTGACCGAAGAAGAAGTCTCACAGCGGGTCCAAGACACACTATCCCTACTGAAAATTGAAGATTTACGGGATCGCGTTCCCTATCAACTGTCTGGTGGAGAAAAGAAGAAAGTGGCCTTTGCCAGTATCATGGTAACGAATCCAGATGTCTATATTCTTGATGAACCCTTCAATAATCTTTCTAAAGAATATGAAGAATTTTTTAGGGAACTTCTACATGAGCTTCATTCAGCTGGGAAAACCATTATCATGTCTGCTCATCACTTTAAGCACCTTCATCATGAAAAGGCTGATGTTCTTCTTTTTGAAGATGGCAAAGCTGATTTCTTTCCTGCCCAGGAAGTGCTCAATAATCAGCAAGTAATTGAGCGTTTGTCACATTATTAATTAGGAATAAGGTAGAAAATCGTTATTGGTTTTCTGCTTTTTTCTTGTCAAACAATTGATATTTTTAGGTGATAGTATTTTCTTATCACCTTGATTATGTTTAAGTATTAGTTAAGCTTAGTGAATTCTGTTACAATAAAAACAATCAATCTCAAAGGAGAAAATTATGAAACTTAAAAAAATTCTTGGAATTACGGGTGTAGCCATTGCTTCAGTAGCTTTGCTTGCTGCATGTTCATCTAAATCATCAAAAGAAGTCTCTAAATCTTCAGGTGCTAAAGAAACAATTAACTTTGCCACTGTTGGGACAACAGCACCATTCTCATATGAAGAAAACGGTGAATTGACTGGTTACGATGTGGAAGTGGCTAAAGCTGTATTCAAAGACTCTGACAAATATGAAGTGAAATTCCAAAAAACAGAATGGTCTTCAGTCTTCACAGGTCTTGACTCAGCTAAATACCAAATGGCTGGTAATAATATCTCTTACTCAGAAGAACGTGACCAAAAATACCTCTTCTCATATCCAATTGGTACCACACCAGCTGTTTTGACTGTTCCAAAAGATAGTAATATTAAGAAATATGATGATATCGCTGGACACTCAACGCAGGTTGTTCAAGGGACATCGACAGCGACACAATTGACTGAGTTTAATGATAAACATTCAGACAAGCCAGTTGAACTTAACTACACAAATGAAAATATTACACAAATGTTGACAAGTTTGAATGAAGGCAAGTACGACTTCAAGATCTTTGATGCACCAACTGTTAATGCAATCATCAAAAATAATAAATTGAGCAACTTGAAGACTATTGAGCTTAAATCTGATGAACAACCATACATCTACTTCTTGTTCGCAGATAACCAAAAAGACCTTCAAAAATTTGTAAACAAACGTTTGGAAGAACTCCAAAAAGATGGTACTTTGGCTAAGTTGGCTGAAAAATTCCTTGGAAATAAAGACTATATTCCAACTAAAGACGCTTTGAAAGTTCCAAGCAAAAAATAAGAAAGGAGCTGGGAATGATTCTCAGCTTTTTCATATAATTAAAATCTAGGACACGTTATAGTTAAAAACTATAGAGATATACAATTATAAACAATTTGCTACAATTCTCATCCTATGGGATAATAATTTTATACTTAAAACAATTAAAGGGAGTTCGTTATGAAACTTAAAAAAATTCTCGGAATTACAGGATTGGCAGTCGCTTCAACAGTAGCTTTGGCTGCTTGTGGTGCTGGTGGTAATAAATCAGCTAAAGATGATAAAACTTTGACAGTTGGTATCATGACTTTGGATGATACAACTGAGCCATTATGGGATAAAGTCAAAGAATTGGCTAAAGACAAGGGTGTTACTATCGAGTTGAAAGAGTTCACAGACTACAACCAACCAAATGAAGCTCTTAAAAACGGCGAAATCGATGTTAATGCTTTCCAACACATTTATTTCTTGAACAACTGGAACAAAGAAAATAAAGGTGATGTTGTTGCGGCAGCTGACACACTTCTTAGCCCAATCCACCTTTTCTCAGGTACTGAAAACGGAAAAGCTAAGTATAAAGATGTTAAAGAGCTTCCAGAAGGAGCTACAATCTCAGTACCTAACGATGGTACAAACGAAAGCCGTGCTTTGACACTTCTTCAAACAGCTGGTTTGATTAAATTGGATGTTAAAGATGGTGAATTGGCAACTATCAAGAACATTTCTGAGAATCCAAAGAAATTGGACATCAAAGAAATCTCAGCTGAACAAGCTGCCCAAACGCTTTCATCAGTAGATGCAGCGGTTGTTAATAACTCATACGCACAACAACAAAACGTTAACTATGATACAACTCTCTTCCAAGAAGAACCAAGTCAAGATTTGAAAGATTGGGTCAACATCATTGCAGCTAATAAAGATTGGGAAAAATCAAATAAAGCTGATGCTATCAAGACTTTGATTAAAGCCTACCAAAACGATGAAGTAGCACAAATCATCTATGATGCATCTAACAAGGTTGACCTTCCAGCATGGAAAGGTGCCCCAACACAAGATCAATTGAAAGCTAATTCAAAGAAATAAGCTAAGGACAGAGGGCGTGTGAGAGCACGCCATTTTGTCGTGTATGAAGGAGACGATTTGATGGCATTTTCAAGTGAAGAAGAGCAGTTACGAAAATTTCGTAACGATGAAATTGCTCAGCACTATTTTGAAGTTTTGCGGACTTTGATTTCTAAAAAATCTATTTTTGCTCAAAATATTGGTCTCTATGATGTGGCTGCTTACCTTGGTGAGATTTTCTCTGGTGTTGGCGCAGAGGTGACAATTGATGAGACCTATACGGCACCTTTTGTCTTGGCGAAATTCAAGAGTCCAAATCCAGATGCGAAAACAATTATTTTCTATCAACACTATGATACGGTTCCTGCGGATAATGATCAGCCATGGACAGATGAACCTTTCCGTCTGACTGTTCGTAAGGGCTACATGTATGGTCGTGGTGTTGATGATGATAAGGGGCATATTACAGCTCGTCTGACAGCCCTTCGGAAATATATTCGAGAAGTTGGCGACCTTCCTGTAAATATTACGTTTATGATGGAAGGGGCTGAAGAATCTGCATCAACCGATCTTGAAAAGTATTTGGAAAAATACCGAGATGACCTGCTTCCAGCAGACCTATTGGTTTGGGAGCAAGGAAATCGAAATAGCAAAGGTCAATTGGAAATCACAGGGGGCAACAAGGGAATTATTACCTTTGACTTGTCTGTCGAGAGTGCTGATGTTGATATTCATTCTAAATTTGGTGCCGTGATTGAATCGGCCTCATGGTACTTGCTCAATGCTATCTCAAGCATGAGAGATGACCAGGGACGTATCCTTATCGACGGCATCTATGAAAAGATTGTCCAACCAAACGAACGAGAGATGGATCTTATTGAAACTTATGCCATTGAAAATGCAGATAGTCTCCGTAAGATTTACGGCTTAAAACTACCCATTTTAGAAAGTGACCGCCGAGCTTTCTTAAAAACTTACTATTTTGAACCTGCCCTTTCCATTGAAGGCATTTCAACAGGTTATCAGGGGCAAGGGGTTAAGACTATCTTACCAGCTCAAGCCAGAGCTAAGATGGAGATGCGTTTGGTCCCTGGCTTGACGCCTGAGTACGTTTTGGAGTGTATCAAGGCACACCTCAAAAAAGAAGGATTTGACCGTATCAAGGTGACCTTCACTCTTGGTGAAGAAAGTTATCGTAGTGATATGTCTGATCCAGCTATTGTTAATGTTATTGAGTTAGCAAAAGGCTTTTATGAAGAGGGCGTTGCTGTGCTTCCAACGGCAGCAGGTACAGGGCCTATGCATATGATTCATCAAGCTTTGGGTGTTCCTATGGCAGCCTTTGGTATAGGGAATGCTAACAGTCGTGACCATGGTGGGGATGAAAATGTTAGCTTAGCAGATTACTACACCCACATTGAACTAATTAAGGAGTTAATTGCAAGTTATGAGTAATGTCATTATTGATTTGAAAAATATTGATATCACCTTTACGCAGAAACGCCGCACTATTCAAGCGGTTAAGGATGTGTCTATCCAGATTGAAAAAGGTGATATTTACGGAATTGTTGGTTATTCAGGGGCTGGTAAATCTACCCTTGTGCGTGCAATCAATCTTTTGCAAGTGCCTACAGCTGGTAAAATCACTATCGGTAAAGATGTGACTTTTGCAGATGGTAAGGTCCAATTGTCGACAAAAGAATTGCGTCAGAAACGTCAAACGATTGGGATGATTTTCCAACACTTTAACCTTATGGCTCAAAAGACGGCTTATGAAAATGTAGCCTTTGCTCTTCGTCATTCTAAACTAAGTAATGAAGAGAAAGACAAAAAAATTCGTGGTCTTTTGGAATTGGTTGATTTGGCTGATCGTGCGGAAAACTATCCTGCACAATTGTCAGGTGGTCAAAAACAACGTGTAGCGATTGCGCGTGCCTTGGCTAATGATCCTGAAATCTTGATTTCAGATGAGTCTACATCAGCCCTTGACCCTAAAACAACTAAGCAAATTCTTTCACTTTTGCAGGATTTGAATAAAAAACTTGGTTTGACAGTGGTTATGATCACCCACGAAATGCAAATTGTTAAAGATATTTGTAACCGTGTTGCCGTTATGCAAAATGGTCAACTTTTGGAAGAGGGCAGTGTTCTTGATATCTTCTCAAATCCTCAAGAAGATTTGACACAAGAATTTATTGAAACTGCAGCAGGGATTGAAGATGCCTTGGCTAAGATTAATGCACAACCTTTGGTGAAAAACTTACCAAGCTCAGCCCTCCTCGTTCAACTTAAATATGCTGGTTCTTCAACAGATGAGCCACTCTTGACCGAACTTTTCAAAGAGTACGGAGTTTCAAGTAACATCCTTTATGGTAACGTTGAGATTCTAGGTGATACTCCTGTTGGTGAATTGGTCGTTGTCTTGGATGGTGAAGCGGATCAGGTTCTTGCTGCTCAAAAAGCGATTGAAAATGCAGGTGTCAGCTTGCAAGTACTTAAGAAAGGAGCCCAATAATGGCAGATTGGATTCAACAAAACTTTCCAGATATTTATCGTATCGGTATGCAGGGGGTTAACTCTTGGCCAGACGCCATCTATGCGACTCTCTACATGACGGTTATTTCCTTCATCATTGGGGGACTTCTTGGTCTTGTTATGGGGCTCTTCTTGGTATTGACAGGTCCTCGTGGAGTTATTGAAAATAAATTTGTTTTCCAAATCTTGGATAAAATCACTTCAATCTTCCGTGCCATTCCTTTCATTATCCTCTTGGCGATTTTGAAAGGATTCACTTACTTTATCGTGGGGACTAACCTCGGTATGACAGCGGCCTTGGTTCCATTGTCAGCTGCAACCTTCCCATTCTTTGCACGTCAAGTACAGGTGGTGCTTGCAGATCTTGACCGTGGCGTTATTGAAGCAGCACAAGCAAGTGGTGCAACACTTTGGGATACGATTAAGGTTTACCTTGGTGAAGGTCTACCTGAGTTGGTTCGTGTATCAACCGTAACTCTGATTTCCCTAGTCGGTGAGACTGCAATGGCCGGTGCTATCGGTGCAGGTGGTCTAGGTTACATCGCCATCTACTATGGATATAACCGTTCAAGTACATCAGTTACCATTTTGGCAACTTTCTTGATTTTGATTTTGATTTTCCTTATCCAATTCTTGGGTGATTTCTTGACTCGTAAATTGAGTCATAAATAGGATTTGAGAGCCTGTTTGCTACAGGCTTTTCTCATGTCTTGACGATTTCAGATATTTATCATAGTATGGAAGCTATCGAATGCTTTATGGTTGAGCTAACCATAAAAAAGGAGTTAATGAGTTATGAAACGTTTTATTTCAACTTGGAATAGAACCAGTCTAATTAAGCGTATTGCCATTGGTGTGGTAGTGGGTGCTGTGCTTGGTTTGCTTGTTCCTAAGTTTACGGTTATTGGTCTCTTGGGAGACATGTTTGTTGGTGGCTTGAAGGCAATTGCTCCACTTTTGGTCTTTGCCTTGGTTGCCAACGCCCTTTCCCAAACGCGAGAAGGTCAACAAAGCAATATGAAAACAGTTATTGTTCTTTATCTCTTTGGGACCTTTGCGGCTGCTTTGACGGCTGTTATTTCTCACTATATTTTTCCAATTTCTCTGAAGTTGGGAGCAGCGGCGGCGACTAAAGCAACGGCACCTCAAGGTGTGGGAGAAGTTTTTAAAGATTTATTGCTTAAGATGGTAGATAACCCTGTCAATGCCTTGGCTCAAGCCAATTATATTGGTGTTTTGGTATGGGCAGTTGTCTTTGGTTTCGCCATGCGAACAGCTAGCAATCACACGAAGGATTTGCTTAATACCTTGGCAGAAGTGACTTCGCAAATCGTTCGTTGGATTATCAACTTGGCCCCATTTGGTATCCTTGGTCTTGTCTTTAATACTATTTCTGAGAATGGTGTCGGTGTTTTGGCAGATTATGGTGTCCTAATCCTTGTTTTAGTGGGAACAATGGCCTTTGTTGCCTTGGTTGTTAATCCAATCATTGCTTTTGTGATGATGGGCAAAAATCCTTTCCCACTGGTTTTCCGTTGTTTGAAAGACTCTGGGATTACAGCCTTCTTTACTCGCTCGTCAGCAGCCAATATTCCAGTTAACCTTCAACTTTGTAAGGATCTTGGTTTGAATCCTGATACCTATTCGGTTTCTATCCCTTTGGGGTCAACTATTAATATGGCTGGAGCAGCCGTGACAATCAATGTCTTAACGCTTGCTGCAGTAACAACTTTGGGAATTCAGGTCGACTTTGCGACAGCACTCATTCTTAGTGTGGTTTCAGCTATTTCTGCTTGTGGTGCCTCAGGTATTGCTGGAGGATCCCTCCTATTAGTGCCAGTAGCATGTAGCCTCTTTGGTATCTCAAATGATTTGGCCATGCAAGTTGTCGGTGTCGGCTTTATCGTAGGTGTCATCCAAGACTCTTGTGAAACAGCCCTTAACTCTTCAACAGATGTTCTCTTTACAGCAGTAGCAGAAAAGAGCCGTTGGAAGAAAGCATAGCTAATTGTATAAGGTCGGCCTATTTGGCTGGCTTTTTGATTTTAGAGAAAACATAGTCAAAGACTATAGCTAGCTCAAGAATCTATCATCTTTAAAAAGCCCTTAAAATATGGTAAAATAAACCGTTCAAAGAGAAAAGGTAAAACATTTATGACTAATAATTTATTGGTGCTTCAATCAGACTTTGGTTTGGTTGACGGTGCTGTTTCGGCCATGATTGGTGTGGCCCTTCAGGAAGAACCTAGTTTGGGAGTTCATCACCTGACACATGATATTACTCCCTACAACACTTTTGAGGCTTCCTATCGTCTGTTTCAGACCGTTGAATACTGGCCTGAGGGGACAACCTTTGTTTCGGTAGTTGATCCGGGTGTAGGTTCCTCACGTAAAAGTGTGGTTGCCTTAACAAAGACGGGGCAATATATCGTCACACCAGATAACGGGACACTTTCTTATATCAAGAAGGTTGTTGGTATCGAGGCTGTTCGTGAGATTTCCGAGGTTGAGAATCGTCGTAGTAATACAGAGCTTTCTTATACCTTCCATGGTCGTGATGTTTATGCCTATACAGGTGCCAAATTAGCTTCTGGTCATATCAGTTTTGAAGAAGTTGGTCCTGAGTTACCTGTGGATAAAATTCTAGAACTTCCAGTGGTTGAAACCATCATAGAGGATAGTTTGGTTCGTGGGGCGATTGACATTTTGGACGTCCGTTTCGGCTCTCTGTGGACCTCTATCACACGTGATGACTTTTACGCGTTGGAACCAAACTTTGGTGATCGATTCGAAGTGACTATCTTTAACAATGATATGTTGGTCTACCAAAACCAAGTTACCTATGGGAAATCTTTTGCGGATGTTCGTATCGGTCAGCCAATTATTTATATCAATTCCCTCTATCGTGTTGGCTTAGCCATTAACCAAGGATCTTTTGCCAAGGCCTATAATGTTGGTGTAGGGTCTAACTGGCACATTGAAATTAAACGTTTAGGAGATTAAAGTAAGATTATGAAAAATAATTCAATTCGTACAGTAGTTGCGACAGGTATTGGTGCAGCACTCTTTATTATCATTGGTATGTTTGTTAATATCCCTATTTTTGGGAATACTAGCATCCAACTTCAGTATGCTGTTCAAGCCCTATTCTCAGTGATTTTTGGGCCTATTACAGGTTTCTTTATGGGCTTCATTGGCCATGCGCTTAAAGATGGCATCCAATACGGAAATATCTCATGGGCTTGGGTACTTGCAAGTGCTATTACAGGTCTTGTAATTGGTCTATTCAACAAAAAATATGATGTGACAACTGGCAAGTTTTCTTTGATGAGTATGATTTGGTTTAACCTAGTACAAGCATTGGCCCTCCTTATTGCCTATGGTATCGTTACTCCCATTGGTGATAGACTCCAATTTGCACAAGCCTGGTCATACCTTTATGCACAAAGTTTTGTAGCTGGCGTAGCTAACTTTATTACAATTGCAATTGGAGGAACCCTCCTTCTCGCAATCTATGCTAGCTCACGTACACAATCTGGTAGTCTTACAAAAGACTAGCATGAATCATAGGAGAGTGGGACTGTCAGTTTGTTTTGATACCTTCTCTCTTTTTTAGTAGAAACATGGATAAATACATTAGTTTTAATCAGTTTACATTTCAATATGATGCGCAAGCAGAAGCGACGCTTAAAGATATCAGCTTTGATATTGTCAAAGGCGAGAAAGTGCTCATTTTAGGCCCTTCTGGTAGCGGAAAGTCGACCCTGGCTCAGTGTCTCAATGGTATCATACCTAATATTCATAAAGGTCAGGCAAAAGGCCAGGTAAGGATAGATGGTCAGGATATTTTCAAGCAATCTATCTATGATAAGTCACAGTTAGTATCTACGGTATTGCAGGATCCAGATGGTCAGTTTATTGGCTTAACAGTAGCCGAGGATTTGGCTTTTGCCTTGGAAAATGATTGTGCTAATCGAAGTGAGATGAAGGATAAGGTAGCTCTCTGGGCTGAACGTCTAGACTTGACTTCTCTTTTGAATCACCGCCCTCAAGACTTATCAGGTGGCCAAAAACAACGAGTTAGTTTGGCTGGTGTCTTGATTGATGAGAGTCCTATTCTTCTATTTGATGAGCCTCTAGCAAATTTAGATCCTAAATCAGGACAGGAAACCATTGACCTCATTGATAAAATCCACAAAGAGGAGGGAGCTACAACAATTATTATTGAGCATCGTCTAGAAGATGTTCTTTATCGTCCTGTTGACCGGATTTTACTGGTCAATGATGGCACCCTCCTCTTTAACGGTAGCCCAGATGAGCTTTTATCAAGTACTCTCTTACTGGAAAATGGGATTCGCGAACCTCTATATGTGACGGTTTTACGTCAGTTGGGATTTGACACAAGGAGTGCACAAAATCTTAGTCAATTGGATGCTTTAGACTTATCTGACCTTGTTCTGCCAGATAGAGTTTTGAAAGATAAAAGAGACAGTTCAAGTGATTCTATTTTGAAGGTTGAGGGGCTTAGCGTTTCCTATGGGGATAATCCAGCGATTATAGAGGATATGTCTTTTAGCTTGAAAAAAGGTGAGCGACTAGCGATTGTCGGTAAAAATGGGGCTGGAAAGTCGACGCTTGCCAAAGCTCTATGCGGTTTTGTCCCTAGTCAAGGGAAATTAACTTACAAGGGTCAGGATATCAGTCAGGATAGCATTGCTGAGCGTTCAGAGCGTATAGGCTTTGTTTTGCAAAACCCTAATCAGATGATTAGCCAAACTATGATTTTTGATGAAGTGGCTCTAGGTTTACGCTTGCGAGGAATCGAAGAAACTGAGGTTGAAGAGCGTGTTCATGAGGTCCTGAAGACTTGTGGCCTCTATAGTTTTCGTAAATGGCCTATTTCTGCGCTTTCCTTTGGTCAGAAAAAGCGTGTGACCATTGCGTCTATCTTGGTCTTGAAACCTGAAATCATTATCTTGGATGAGCCAACAGCTGGTCAAGATTACAAGACTTACACGGATATCATGAATTTCTTGGACAGTCTTCAGAAGCAAGGCCATACCATTGTGATGATTACCCATGACATGCAGCTCATGTTGGAATATAGTGATCGTTGTCTCGTTGTGGTTGAGGGGAAAATCATTGCAGACGACAATCCTGTTACAATTCTTAATCAGAAGGATTTACTTGAGTCAGCTAATCTCAAGCAGACATCTCTTTATACTTTGGGTCAGAAATTGTCAAGTGATCCAGTAGAAGTAACCCAGTATTATATCGAAAAAGGAGGCCCTAATGTCTAATCGTTTAATTGGTTATCAGTCAGGTCAAGGTTTCCTCTATGATTTGTCTGGGGCAAGTAAGATGCTTTTCTTTATCTTGGTTTCAGTTGCTTGTATGGCAACCTATGACCCACGTTTTATTCTAGCAGTAGGCTTACTTTCTATTTATCTCTTTTATTTGGCCAAGATTCGTTGGCGAGATATTTCATTCGTTGTTAAGATTATTGGATCGATTGCTCTCTTTAATTTACTTATGGTCTACCTTTTCGCACCTGGCTATGGTGAAGAAATTTATGGGGCTAAGACAGTTATTATTGAAGGCTGGTGGCGTTTCTATCTAACCAGTCAGGAGCTTTTTTACCTTGCAAATCTATTGCTCAAGTATTTTTCAACGGTCCCTCTTGCCATTCTTTTTCTTATGACCACTCATCCGAGTCAGTTTGCGGCTAGCCTAAATCAAATTGGGGTTCCTTATAAATTTGCCTATTCCGTGAGTTTAACCTTGCGTTATATTCCAGATGTTCAAGAAGAATTCTTTACGATTCGAAAGGCTCAGGAGGCTCGTGGTTTGGATTTGTCGCAAAAGGTGGGATTGGTCAAACGCATTCGCGGGAATCTTCAAATTGTTCTTCCACTGATTTTTTCTTCACTCGAACGTATTGATACCATATCGACAGCTATGGAATTACGACGATTTGGTCGCTACAAAAAACGTACATGGTATGTTCATAAATCTTTGATGAAACAAGATTACCTTGTCATCCTATCAGCTATCCTTATATTGGGGATTAGTATTGGATTAATTTTCTTCAATCATGGTCGTTTTTATAATCCATGGGGATAATGCTCTTAGCACAGAGAAAATCTGTCATTAAGCATAATAAAAAACGTTCCCGTCTTGTCCAGATGAACGAGATTGGAACGTTTTTTTGTTATTTCAAATAGCCTAAATAATCAAATTTTTCTAGTGTCCGATTGTCGGCGACAACTAGGATGATTCCTTCGTCAGGTAGTTTCTTACTTGGGTCAAAGTGAGTGTTTAACTTGCCATTTTGCTCATCTCTAAAACCAATAACGTTGACGTTATAATTTTGTCTTAGATTTAATGTATGCAAAGACTTTCCAGCCCATTCCTTTGGAATTTTAAGTTCAATTAAAGCCACGTCGTCCTCTAAATGAAAAACATTTGAAATGTTATAACGGAGGATATTTGAAGCCAATTCTTTTGCTGTGCTACGCTCAGGAGTGATGACCCAGTTGGCCCCCATTCCGTAAAGGACTTCCTCATAATTGTTATTCATAGCTTTGGCGATAATATTTGTAATGCCAAGCTTTTTACATTGCAGGAGCGCCAGTGCAGAAGATTCTAAGTGTTCTCCAGTTGCAATAATGACCGTATCGCAAGTATCAATACCAGCAGAACGTAGAAAGTCAATGTCAGTAATGTCACCAACAGCGGCCTTAGTCACCTGATCAGCAAGGGAATTAATTGTTGTAGAGTTATTATCTAAGGCAATAACGTCTTGTCCAAAAGAGGAGAGTTCGGTTGCAATGGTTTGTCCAAAGATTCCCAAACCGAGGACCCCAATAATTTGTGTTTTCATATAAAATCCTTTCAGAATATTGGCAATGAATAAAATTGTTTAGCCAACTGAAATATCAGTTGGGGCATAAGAGACATGCTTTTCTTTTTTGGTCATCAAGCTCAAGAGAACAGTGATAGGTCCAACACGGCCAATGAACATCAGAGACATGATAATGAGTCGTCCTAGAGTATTTAGATTAGGGGTCAAATCCATTGAAACACCAACGGTAGCAATGGCTGACACACTCTCAAAAAGTAGGCCTAGGGGCGATAGTGTAGGATTAGTCTCCAGCAAAATAACATAGCCGACAAAGAGCATTGTTAGGAAAAAGAGTATAACTGTGAATGCTTGCAAAACAGTCTTATTAGATATAATACGATTTCGAAAAACAACGCTCGAGTTACCAGATAGTTCTGACTTAAAAAGCAGGAACATGATAGTGGCAGTTGTCACCTTGATACCACCCGCAGTTCCTCCAGGACCACCCCCAATAATCATTTGAATCATAAAAAGAAGATTTGTGGAGAAATCGACATTGGTATAGGAAATAGTTGCAAAGCCAGCGGTACGCATGGTTACAGTCTGAAAGAAACTCACCAGAAGTTGTTGCCAGACATTGAGAGTACCGATTGTCTTAGAGTTATCCATTTCCAGTAACCAAGCAAGTAGTGTTCCTCCCAAGAGGAGACAGCCTGTACTTATAAGAACAAGACGGCTTTGATTGCTGAAAGGTCTACAAGCTAATTTCCAGTTCCTAGGACGATCTGTCATATAGCGTCTTATTAGTTGAATCAAATCAATCCAAACTGCAAATCCCAAACTTCCAGACATAATGAGAAAAGCTACAGCAAGGTTAATGGTTGGATTGGTTGCATAATCCTGTAAACTGTTAGAACCTAAGTTGTCAAATCCAGCATTACAAAAGGCAGAGACAGCTAGAAAGAGACTATTAAAAATGCCGTGACCAAGTCCAAAACGAGGAATGAAATCAGTCATAATCACAAGTGCTGCCAAAGCTTCAATAGAAAATGTAATTTTATAGACCTTAAAAAGATAAGCTTTCAAATCTTTTTGGTTATCCCTGCTAAGTGCGGATTGAAGGAGATCTTGATCACTCAGTCCTAATTTATTTTTCAGGGTATAGGTGCTAAAGGCTATAAGAGAGACGAGCCCAAGTCCTCCCGTCTGCATGAGAAGCATAGAGAAAATTTGACCGAGACCATTGTAAGCCTTACTGACCGGGACAACAGAAAGTCCAGTTACACAGACCATTGACACAGTATTGAAGAGATGATCCAGGTAGCTTGTTTCTGGACTATTAGCATAGTGGCTTATGGGAAGGCTAAGTAAAATACTTCCCACTATAATGACAAAGACAAAGCTGAGCACCAGCTTTTGCGTGACAGAAAGACGATTGATCAATGAAAACCTCCGAGTTATCATAAGAGTAAATAATAATCCAAGGAGTAAGACACCTCCTTGGATAAACGTTATAGCGGCTTCTTGTTAGGAATTCCAGCACGACGTGGGTACTTATTAGGGGTTTCTTTTTTCTTATCGACAATAGTGACATTACGTCCATCCCCATTTGGCAGTCTGTAGTTCTCGTTGAGAATAGGCTTTGCAAAAAGCGAGTTCAAGGCATTTTTAGCATCGGCTAACTCTTCATCAGCTGCTGCAGCTTTAAGTGCAATAAGTTGTCCACCAACCTTCAAGAAAGGAATAGTCAATTCTGAGAGAACCTGCATGCGTGCGACGGCACGGGCAGTAACAATATCAAACTGAGCACGGAAGGCCTTGTCTTGTCCAAAATCCTCTGCACGTCCATGATAGAAGTGAACACCGCTGAGCTCAAGTTCATCAGCCAAGAGATTGAGGAAATTGATGCGTTTATTAAGAGAGTCGATGATAGTCACATCAAGCTCAGGGCAAAGGATTTTCATAGGGAGACTTGGAAATCCAGCTCCAGCTCCGATATCCAGAAGTCGAATACTTTGATTTTTAATATGCCCTTGAAGAACAGGAGCCAAAGAATCATAGAAATGTTTGAGGTAGACCTCGTCTCTTTCTGTGATTGCAGTAAGGTTGATCTTTTCGTTCCATTCTACCAAAAGTTCAAAGTAGCGTTGGAATTGGTCTTTTTGTTTTTGGCTGAGATTGAACCCCAGTTCTTTCAGAGCCTTGTAAAAATCTTCAGGTGTCATTATATATTCCTTTTATCTAGTTTCAATGCTCTTATTTTACCATAATTAAGAGCTTTCATCTAACTCTATAGGACAGATGGAAACTGGGTCTGAGTAAGTTTCTCATTAGCTTTGAAAAAAGTTCTAAGTTTAAGAAATATGTAATATTAAAGGTGTTATTTTTTCTTAAAAATTTGATATAATACTAATTAAGTCTAAAATCATAATCATGCTCTCTAATGAAAAGTGAATGTAGGGGATTATGGTCTTGTGGATTGAAAATAGATCCCTATGGGGAAATTTAATTTGAGGATTAAGAATGATTTATCTTTCAGAAGTTAGAAAGTCTCCAGAGGGGCTCGCCTTTACCGAAGCACCTTCTTTGTTGGAGTCTATTAAAGAACGCTATGATCAAGTTTTAAATCTTGAACAGATTCAAGCAAGTGGTCAGGTAGCCTATGATAATGGCTTGTACCTTTTGGACTATCAACTTAGCTATGATATTACCTTGCCATCTAGCCGTTCACTTGATCCTGTGACACTTAGCTTTAACTATCCGGTTTCAGAAACCTTTATACAAGAGGCAGATGCTGCTCTTCAAAAGGAATTAGTCGAAGAAAATCTAGTTCTTATCTTGGATGGGGATACCATTAATCTTGATGAGAGTATTCTAGATAATATTCTTCTTAATATTCCTTTGAGAGTATTAACACCTGAGGAAGAATCAGGACAAATTTCGCTCTCAGGTAATGACTGGGAAGTCTTGTCAGAAGAGGACTTTGCCGCACTTCAACAGGAGAAAAAAGAAGCAAGCAATCCCTTCGCCCAATTGAACGGTCTATTTGACGAAAATTAATTCAAAAAAATAAACTAAAAATGTTTGACAATTTTAAAAATCTGTATTATTATATCATTAGAAGTTAATTTTCGGATTTATTTATAGGGTAAATCTACAGACTTTTTAAGGGAAATAGAAGTCAAAAAATTTTAAGAAAGTGGTAAATACTTATTATGAGCAAACGCATTTTGATTGTTGAAGATGAGAAAAACCTTGCTCGTTTTGTCTCTCTTGAACTTCAACACGAAGGATACGACGTTGTGACAGCAGACAACGGACGTGAAGGACTTGAAATGGCACTCGAGAAAGATTTCGATCTTATTCTCTTGGACCTTATGTTGCCTGAGATGGACGGTTTTGAAGTAACACGTCGTCTCCAACAAGAAAAAGATACTTATATTATGATGATGACAGCCCGCGATTCAATCATGGACATTGTTGCTGGTTTGGACCGTGGTGCTGATGACTATATTGTAAAACCTTTTGCGATTGAAGAACTATTGGCACGTATTCGTGCAACCTTCCGTCGCCAAGATATCGAAGCTGCTAAGAATGCACCAGCTAAAGCGTCAACTTATCGTGATTTGAAATTGGATGTTCAAAACCGTACAGTTGTTCGTGGTGATGAAGCAATTCCATTGACAAAACGTGAGTTTGATTTGTTGAACACACTTTTGAGCAATATGAACCAAGTGATGACCCGTGAGGAACTCTTGCTTCAAGTTTGGAAATATGATGACGCAATCGAAACAAACGTTGTAGATGTTTATATTCGTTACTTGCGTGGAAAAATCGATGTTCCAGGTAAGGAATCATACATTCAAACAGTGCGAGGAATGGGTTACGTTATCCGTGAAAAATGAGTAAATTACAAGATAAATTATTTGGTAAAGTAACCATTAGAAAAAAGTTGACCATGACAACTGCTGTGGTCTTCTTTCTTGTATTGTCGATGTTCACTCTGGTTGTTGTTTTCTCGGCCAATACGCTTCTTTTGCAACGTGAACGTCAAAATGTAAATAACACAATTTCGAAAGTTGTTACTTATATCGAAAAGGACTGGGATTCTGATGAAGAGTTGAGTCCAGAACCGCTTTTAGCGGCCCTTTATTCGCCTAAAAATATCTATGCATCAATCATTAATGGTGTGCTTTCTGAAAAGCACTCTTTGGATGGTCAAGTTGCAATTTCTAATAAATTATTTTCTAACCAATCTGTTTTTGTTTATGACAAAAAGGGAACGTTTATCTTTACTTCTGAGGAAAACACAGACTCTCCTCCAGGCATGTCTGAAGTAAACAAACTGAAGTCAGTGTCCTATAAAGGAAAGCGAGGTTTCTTACTACAAGTTCCAATTTACGGTAAGGATAAAAAGACCATCGTTGGTTATGCCCAGATTTTCCATGATTTGGAATTCTACTATGCTCTGAAAGAGCGTTTGATTTTCTTATTGATTTTCCTAGAAGTGGGGATGACGGTTCTAGTTATCGCAGCAACTGTGGTTGTCTTGACATCTATTCTTCGTCCGATGAGACAGTTGCACGAAACGATGGGAGTTATCACCGATTCGCCAAGTGATTTGGAACTTCGTTCTAAGATTGAAAGTCACGATGAAATTGGTGATTTGGCGGTTAACTTTAACCGTATGATGGATAAAATCCAAGAAAATAATCAGATGCAGATGCGTTTCTTGAGTGACGTCAGTCATGAATTACGTACGCCGATTGCGGTTATCAAGGGCCATATGGACCTCTTGCAACGTTGGGGTAAAAATGACCCTGAGATTCTTGAGGAGAGTCTTGAGGCTGCAAGTCACGAGGCCAACCGTATGACGATTATGATTAATGATATGTTGGATTCTATCCGTGTCAAAGGATCATTTGAAAATCATAGAAATGATACGTGTGATTTGAATTCTTCAATCCGTACGGTTATTGGTAACTTCCGTGTCTTGCATGAAGATTACCAATTCTATCTCAATGATTTTGAGAGCTCAGAGCGTCCAGCACAGATTTACAGCCAACACTTTGAACAGGCGATTACTATTTTGATTGATAATGCGGTCAAGTATTCTCCTGTTAACAAGGAAATCCAGGTTACAATTAAGGCTCTGGAAGATGAGATGTTGGTCCAAGTGCAAGATAATGGTGAAGGAATCTCTAAAGAAGATATTGAGCATATCTTTGAGCGCTTCTACCGTTCAGATAAGGCACGTAATCGTACGACAACGCAATCTGGTGTTGGTATTGGTTTGTCAATCCTTTACCAAATTGTGGAAGCTTATCGCTGCCGTATCGATGTTAGTTCTGAACTTGGTGTTGGAACACGTTTCGACCTTTACATTCCATTTGCAGATGGAGAAACGACGACACCTTAACTTGAGCTTTAATTCAATTTATAAGAGACTTAGAGTGATTTTTGGTCATGAGCACGCCTCGTTTAGGGCGTGCTTTTTATGTGTTTTTATGGTAAAATAGAGTACCGAATTTCAAAGATTGGTGGTGAAGTGCATGCGTTGTCCAAAATGTCAACATAATAAATCTAGTGTTATCGATAGTCGTCAGGCAGAGGATGGGAATACCATTCGTCGGCGTCGTGAGTGTGATTCTTGTCATGCTCGTTTTACAACATTTGAGCGTGTGGAAGAAGTTCCACTTTTGGTTGTCAAAAAAGACGGTACTCGTGAACAATTCTCTCGCGATAAGATTTTCAATGGTATCTTGATGAGTGCTCAGAAGCGTCCGGTTTCTAGTGAGGATATCGAAAATGCCATCACCCGAATTGAGCAAAACATTCGCCGTAACCATGATGGAGAGGTTGATAGTGATGTCATTGGGAATTTAGTGATGAAAGAACTTGCTGACCTTGATGAAATTACTTATGTACGTTTTGCCAGTGTCTACCGTTCTTTCAAAGATGTTGATGAGATTGAAGAGTTGCTTCAAGAGATCACCAAAACTGTACGTGCGAAAAAAGAGTCTAAAAAATGAGACCTATTGAAGAATTTGTCTATGTTGGCAATCAGGTTATCGTTCCCGATCAGGCAAGTTTGATGCGTTGCTATTATCCCATTATTGGGAGTGAAGGATACGCTCTCTACCAGTATTTCGTGGCTTTTTATGACAATGGTAATCACCGCCATAAGTTTGCGGCTATTCTGAACCATCTTAACTTTGGAATGCAGCCCCTTCAGGAAGCACTGGCGGTTCTGACAGCAGTAGATCTCTTGGCCTTTTACCAGTCACCTCAAGGGTTTTATGTTATAGAGCTTAAGTCTCCCTTATCAATTGAGCAGTTTCTAAAACATGCCGTTTATAGTTCACTTCTCGAGCAAAAGATTAGTGAACCAGCAGTAGATGCTTTGAAACCGGCAGGTCTACAAGGCTTGCAAGATTTATCTAAACGTTTTTCGGATGTCTTTACCGATGAGCGTTTGGCTCAAAAGTCTGTGTCTGAAATCAAGCCTAAAAATTCGTTTGATTTAAGCAGTTTCAGGAATCGTATGCAGGCTGACGGACTTGTATTTACAGATGAAAAGACAGATGTGCCAGAAATCTATAAATTGTCTGAAACTCATGGCATGAATTGGTATGATACCTATCTCTTAGCGAAAAAGACAGCCGTGAACCACCAGATTATTGTCAAGCGTATGCAGGTGCAATTAGAACAGGCTCAAGCTCAAACATTGGGTGGTGATTCTGCTTTGACGGAGACGGAGAAAAAGATTCTTAAAGCGGTTAGGTCCGAAAAGCCTATAGATTACTTGCAAAGTGCTAAAGGCCCAAGCGGGACTGTGACTAATTCTGAGAAGCAGATTCTCACGGATTTGGCACAAAGAGGCTTTATGGATGAGGTAATTAACCTCATGGTTGCCTACAGTTTGGGACGGACACGTTCAACGAATGTAAATCGAGAGTATATCTCTAAACTTGCCAACGATTTTGCCTTTAAGAATATCGTCACTGCTGAACAGGGGCTTTTAGCTTTGCGTAGTGGTTACGATAAGAAATCACAGCAAGCAAAAGCTGATTCTAAGAAGAAAACAAATGTGCCGAGCTGGAGTAATCCAGATTATGATAATCAAACCAGTCAGGCTGATCAGGCCAAGTTGGATGAAATTAGACGTCGAGCTTTGGCAAAACTAGAAAAAGGAAAGGAGTAGCCTATGGAAAGAGTTGGACAAACCCTAAACCGAACAGGGCATCATGGGTCTGGCAATGCAACAGATTTAACGAAGCAAATTTTAGCGGATCCAAGAGTGGCTAGCTTTATTCAAGAGCATAGCCTAAGCCAGGATGAAATCAAGCGTAGTCTTCCTAAGTTTAATCAATTCCTGGTGGAATGCCGTAAGGTAAAGGAAGGTGATGCCTCGTATATTGCCAAAGGGTATGAACCGATTCTGACCATGAATGAAGGCTACGCTGATGTCACCTATAAGGAGACGCGTCAGCTCAAAGAGCAACAAGAACAGCAGGCTATTGCTAAACGGATTAATTTGGTGAGTCTGCCTCAGTCTTATCGTAAGATTACCTTTGCGGACATTGCTCTAGATGATGTGGCTCGTGTTGATACCTTTGAGAGTCTCGTGGATTTTGTGGCGAATTACCCTAGTCCAGACCAGAAAGGCCTTTATATCTACGGAGACATGGGGGTTGGAAAATCCTTCATGTTGGCTGCTATGGCTCATGAACTTTCAGAGACCAAGAAGGTTGCGACGACCATTATTCATTACCCATCATTTACTATTGATGTTAAAAATGGAATCAAGGATGGTTCTGTCAAGGAGCAAATTGATGCTGTCAAACAGGCGGAAGTTTTGGTTCTAGATGATATTGGTGCAGAACAATTCTCTTCTTGGATTAGGGATGATGTTTTGCAAGTTATCCTCCAGCATCGCATGATTGAGGAGCTGCCTACCTTCTTTACGTCTAACTATAGTTTTGCGGATTTAGAAGCTAAGCTATCCAATGGACGTCAAGGAGACGAGACTTGGCAGGCCAAACGTGTGATGGAGCGTATCCGTTTTCTTGCCAAAGAGGTTCACTTGAAGGGTGTTAATCGCCGTTAGGGTGATCCTAATAATGATAAAGAATAAGAGAGTTTGCTTTCCTTGGTGGAAGTGAGACTGCTAAATGAAGAAAGGAATCCCTATTTAATCAGGGACTTAAACATATGACATTACCTACAGTTGCTATCGTGGGTCGCCCAAACGTTGGGAAATCGACCCTATTTAACCGAATTGCGGGTGAACGTATCTCTATCGTCGAAGACGTTGAAGGGGTAACACGTGACCGTATTTATACCTCTGCTGAATGGCTTAATCGCCAGTTTAGCTTAATTGATACAGGTGGTATTGATGATGTTGATGCACCATTTATGGAACAAATTAAGCACCAAGCTGACATTGCCATGACTGAAGCTGACGTTATTGTCTTTGTCGTTTCAGGTAAGGAAGGCGTGACAGATGCGGACGAGTACGTTGCTCGTATTCTCTATAAGACCAACAAGCCTGTTATCTTGGCGGTAAATAAAGTGGATAACCCTGAGATGCGTGCAGATATCTATGATTTTTATTCTCTTGGACTTGGTGATCCTTATCCAGTTTCATCTGTTCACGGTATCGGTACAGGGGATGTTCTCGATGCTATCGTTGAAAACCTCCCAACAGAAGTTGAAGAAGAAAATCCAGATATCATTCGTTTTAGTTTGATTGGACGTCCAAACGTCGGAAAATCAAGCTTGATTAACGCCATTTTGGGTGAGGACCGAGTGATTGCCAGCCCGATTGCTGGTACTACTCGAGATGCCATTGATACAAACTTTGTGGACAGTGAAGGTCAAGAGTATACCATGATTGACACCGCTGGTATGCGTAAATCTGGTAAGGTTTATGAAAACACAGAAAAATACTCTGTCATGCGTTCAATGCGTGCCATTGACCGTTCTGATATCGTCCTTATGGTTATCAATGCCGAAGAAGGTATCCGTGAGTATGATAAGCGTATTGCTGGTTTTGCCCATGAAGCTGGTAAAGGGATTATCATCGTAGTTAACAAATGGGATACGATTAAGAAAGACAATCATACCGTTGCTAACTGGGAAGCAGATATCCGTGATCAGTTCCAATTTTTGAGCTATGCACCAATTATCTTTGTATCGGCTGAGACGAAACAACGTCTTAACAAGTTGCCAGAGATGATTAAACGCATCAGTGAGAGTCAGAACCGTCGTATTTCATCAGCTGTTTTGAATGATGTTATCATGGATGCCATTGCCATCAACCCAACACCAACTGACAAAGGAAAACGCCTTAAGATTTTCTATGGCACACAAGTTTCGGTTAAACCACCAACATTTGTTATCTTTGTCAATGAAGAAGAGCTTATGCACTTCTCATACATGCGTTTCTTGGAAAATCAAATTCGTCAAGCCTTTGGTTTTGAGGGAACACCAATCCATTTGATTGCTCGTAAACGTAAATAAAAAAAGAGACCAACCGGAATAGAATCGTTATGGGTTGGTCTTTTATCATTGTAAGGAGAAAACGATGTTAGAAAATATTCAATCTTATTTATCTAAACAAGGGGTTAAGTATATCAAACCTGAAAAAGCGGGCCCACATAAGGAAGAGATGGAAGACCTCAAGGCACTTGGTCAAGCAGCTCGTAAGGAGATGCAGGCTTTAGCAAAACTTCTAGAGGAGCGTTTGGCACCCTTTAAGATGGATCGTGTCAGTAATTGGGCTAATCAAGCACAAATATGCCGGCCACACTTTTGGTGCTATTACAGGGCCCCTGAGGATAGTTTAGACGATGTTGCCATGGCGATTCGACTTTATGGTCAGCCTGAAAAATGGGGGATTTCAGTAGAAGTTAGCTTTGTCGAACGTAAAAAATCAGATACCACTCTAGCTAAGCAACATAAGGTCCTAGACTTACCGATTGCACCCTCTCTATACTATTTTGCCCAGGAAAATGGTGTTAGTCATCGTGTGGAAGGAACTGAAGAGAATCGCCAGATGCTTAAAGAAGCAGTTAGAGATGGTCGTGTTCGTAAGGTCTTGGTCAAGTATGATGTCCCTGTGACTGCTAGTGAAACAATGGAAGAGTTGGTAGAAGAACTCGCTGATGGATTCTATAAGTTGAAACCATACTACGAGGAAGCTAATCAAAACTAAAAAAATCTCCAGTTTTTCTGGAGATTTCTCTTATTTATTTTGGTGAAATCACTTCAGCACCACCCATGTAAGGACGAAGAACTTCAGGGATAGTTACTGAACCATCTTCGTTTTGGTAGTTTTCAAGGATAGCGGCTACTGTACGTCCAACAGCAAGTCCTGAACCGTTAAGAGTGTGAAGAAGTTTTACCTTACCATCAGCTTCGTCACGGTAACGGATTTGTGCACGACGGGCTTGGAAATCTTCTGTGTTTGAACATGAAGAAATTTCGCGGTAAGTGTTTTGTGCTGGAATCCAAACTTCCAAGTCGTAAGTTTTCGCAGCTGAGAATCCCATATCGCCAGTACACAAAGTGATGACACGGTATGGCAAGTTAAGTTTTTGAAGGATGTTTTCAGCGTTAACTACCATTTTTTCCAACTCATCATATGAGTCCTCAGGTTTTGAGAATTTGACCATTTCAACCTTGTGGAATTGGTGAAGACGAATCAAACCACGTGTATCACGACCAGCTGAACCAGCTTCTGAACGGAATGAAGGGCTCATAGCTGTGAAGTAGATTGGCAATTCTTTACCGTCAAGGATTTCACCACGGTAGTAGTTTGTCAAAGGAACTTCAGCTGTTGGGATAAGGACATAGTCAGTACCGTCAAGCTCGAAAGTATCTTCTTTGAATTTTGGATATTGACCAGTACCGAACATTGAGTCGTGGTTAACCATGTAAGGTGTGATCATCTCAGTGTAACCTTCTTTAGCGTGCTCATCCAACATGAAGTTGTAGATTGCACGTTCCAATTTTGCTCCAAGTCCTTTGTAGAAGAGGAAGCGAGAACCAGTGACTTTAGCACCACGTTCCCAATCTAGGATACCAAGGTCTTCCCCAAGATCCCAGTGTGCTTTAACTTCAAAATCAAATTCACGAGGTGTTCCCCAACGACGAACTTCTACGTTTTCATCTTCGTCAGCACCTACTGGAACAGAGTCATTTGGTGTGTTTGGAAGTGTCACAACGATGGCATTAAGCTTTTCATCGATAGCAGCAAGTTCTGCATCAATTTCCTTAATTTCTGCAGAGACTTTTTGCATTGCTGCGATTTGTTCGGAAGCATCTTCTTTGTTACGCTTAGCTTGAGCGATACCATCTGAAGCAATGTTACGTTGAGCCTTGAGTTCTTCAGATTTGATAAGAAGTTCGCGACGTTTAACATCAAGCTCTTTGAGTTCATTTAAAGTTTCAGCAGCGACACCACGTGTAGCCAATTTTTCAGCAAGGGCATCGAAGTCGTTACGAATACGTTTTACATCTAACATAAGTTCCTCCAAAAAGTAAAACACTCCAGTGAAAGTGTTGGAGTGACATAGGCCACGGTTCCATCCAACTTCACAGGAGTGCACTTGTTTATGTTTTTAATTATTAGAAACGGTAGAATTTCGTAGGTTAACCCTACCTGCTCGCAGCAACCGCAGGCTTTCTGAAAGGATCTAGCTAGTACTTATCCGTCTGTTATATTATACAAAAATTATGATTTTTTGGCAAATAAACCTTTGAGTCGAGTGCCGATAGTTTGAATGAGAGTTGGCAACTTGACGACTTTTTCATTACCAAGATGTTCCCTAGCAATCTTTAGAATCTTTCCAGAATCTTTAGAAGCAAAGAGGAATTTGCTCTTGTCTGTTAAGATTTCAAAATGACGGCCGATTCTCTTTCCTGACACATTAGCACCAATTTGAGTGATGCTGGTCCAAGGAATTTGAATATATTGCTCGACATTGACATCTGGGTAGAATTCAAGAGCCACATCTCCGATTAGAAATTTACCGACCTTTCCTCCGATAGCCATGTAGGAAACACCCGTTGTATGCAATTCAACTGTTTTGTTTAATGATTGTGCCATATCTATCTCGCTTTTCGATTGTAATACTTTTATTATAGCATAAGAAAAGAGTTCAGCTTGGCTAAACTCTTACTCTTTTTACATAATTTTGAAGAAGCTTGCAATGATACCAACTACAAAGAGTCCGATAATGATTGTGATTGGTGAAACTTTCTTCTTAAGCAACCACATACATGCGAAAGTAAGGAGAAGTCCCATCAAACCTGGAATCAATGAATCCAATTGTTTTTGAAGGGTATCAACTTGAATCTTATCGAAGCTAAGTTTGTCATTAACTTGGCCGAGGATAGTCTTAAGTTGGTCACCACTAACATTTCCTTTAGGCCACTCGATATAGGCACCCTTAGACAAAACTTTACCTGGAAGGGTTACGATGAAGTTAATTGAAACCCAACGTTCAACCAAGACAGCCAAGATGAACATACCAAGGATTGAAGCCCCTTTAGTAATATCTTTCAAGATACCACCAGACATGTCTTTGGTAATTTCTGAACCTGCTTTGTAACCAAGTTCTTGAGTGTACCATAAGAAGGCCATACGGATAAGGTTCCAACCGATGAAGAAGATAAGTGGACCAGCAATGTTACCAGCTTGCGCCAATGATGCACCAAGGGCACCAAGGATTGGACGAACCGTGAACCAGAAGACAGGGTCACCGATACCGGCAAGAGGTCCCATCATACCGATTTTAACCCCTTGGATAGCTGCATCTTCGATTTCAGTACCATTGGCTTTTTCTTCTTCAAGAGCTAAGGTAACCCCCATGATAGGAGCAGCTACGTAAGGGTGAGTGTTGAAGAATTCCAAGTGACGTTTAAGAGCTGCGGCTTGGTCTTCTTTGTTAGTATAAAGTTTTTTGATAGCAGGAATGAGTGAGTAAGCCCAACCCAAGTTTTGCATACGTTCATAGTTCCATGAACCTTGCAAGAATTGTGAGCGCCACCAAACCTTTTTACGATCTGCTTGAGATAATTGAATTTTTTCAGCCATGAGAGCACCCCTTCCTAATAGTCTTCCAAGATATCGCCGATTGGGTCGCCTGAACCAGATGAAGTTCCGCCACCATTTCCGCCACCTTGTTTAGAAAGGTTGAGGTAGATGAAGGCAATAGCGACACCGATAGCACCAAGAGCGATAAGTGTCAAATTACTAATAGCTGCAAGCGCAAAACCAATGGCGAAGAATGGCCAAACTTCACGAGTAGCCATCATGTTGATAACCATGGCGTAACCAACGGCTACGACCATACCACCACCGACAACCATACCGTGGTTGAGCCAGTCAGGCATCTTGTCAAGGGCACCTTGAACAGCTTGAGCTGGGATGGCAAGAAGAAGGGCTGCTGGTATAGCAATACGCAAACCTTGAAGAAGGAGGGCTAGGTAGTGTGCACGTTCAACACCAGCGATGTTTCCGTTTTCTGCAGCTTTATCTGCGGCGTGAACAAGGGCAACTGATGCTGTACGAACAAGCATAGTTAGGAAGAGACCGGCAACCGCAAGTGGGATAGCTGTTGCAGTCGCAACACCGATACCTTCGGTTGTGAAGTTACCACCTTTAACCAAAATGATGGCAGCAGCAACAGAGGCGAGGGCAGCGTCAGGAGCGACAGCGGCACCGATATTAGCCCAAGCAAGGGCAATCATTTGAAGAGAACCACCAAGCATGATACCTGCAGTGAGGTTACCTGTAGCAGCACCGATAAGGGTACATGCAACAAGTGGTTGGTGGAATTGGAATTGGTCAAGGATACCTTCAAGACCAGCAAGGAAGGCAACAACTACGACCAAAATTGCAGAAATAATTGACATATCTGACATGGTAATAATTCCTTTTCTATTGAGTTGTGATTAGCTGAGTTTATCAACTAATTTATCCGGATGAAGATTATTGAACGTTAGCTTTCTTGATAAGGTCAAACAAGTCTTTCTTAGAATCGTTTGGAACCTTACGGACGTCAAATTCAACACCAAGGTCACGTAATTTTTCGAAGCAAGCAACATCGTCTTTGTCCATAGACAAAACGTTGTTAACCATTGTTTTACCAGTTGAGTGAGCCATAGAACCAACGTTAAGTTCTTTGATTGGCACGCCACCTTCGATAGCACGAAGTGCGTCTTGAACAGTTTCGAACAAGATAAGCGCGTGTGTGTTACCAAAACGTGGGTCTTTAGAAGCATCAATCAATTTTTGAATTGGAACAACGTTTGCTTTAACCCCATTTGGTGCTGCTTGTTTGATCAATTCTTTACGAAGCTCATCTTTAGCAACGTCGTCTGAAGCAACAATGATACGGTCTGCTTTAGAAGCAGGTGTCCAGTTAGTTGCTACCTGACCATGCAAGAGACGTGTGTCCAAACGTGCCAAGTTAATCTTGAGTTTACCATCTCCGATAACTGTCCCTTCTGGGATAGCTCCTTGAGGTGCTGCAGCTTCCACAGGAGCTGCAGTTGTTTCCTCAACTGGATTTAGCTCCTCTGGAAGTGCCTTGATACCACCCTTAGCTTCCGTGATGATATTAGCAGCAACTTGCTCTGCAGTAGCGTTAGCATCCATCATACGTTCAGTGTATGCTTGGATTAGCATTGGCAAGTTAAGTCCTGTGATGATAGCAATCTTGCGATCTGGATTTTCTCCAGCAATTCGGCTAGCTTGGTTAAATGGTGAACCAGACCAAAGGTCAGCCAAAACAAGAATTTCATCATCAGCATCGAATTGTGCAATGGCGTCGTTGAAGTGAGCGTACAAGTCATCAGGACCTTCACTTGGCATGAAAGTTACGACTTGAACTTTCTCTTGGTCTCCAAAAATCATAGAGCCTGATTGGTGGATTCCTTCAGCGAACTTACCATGGCTGGCAATAATAATACCGATACCCATTCGTGTTCTCCTCCTTATAAATTATTTTTTCCTAGGCTTAAAAAGACTATCTCCGATTTTTATCAAGACGCTAAAAAAAAGCGTCTCTCAATCTTTTTAAACATAAGAAATCAAGAACAATTATATTGTAAAACGCTTTCAAGTAAATGTCAATAGCTAGTGAGATAAAATTTCAAAAGAAGTCAATTTCTTTCAAAAATGAGCAAAATATTATAAAAAGATTGCCCAACCATTAGATCGAACAATCTTTTTATAATATTCGGAGATTATTTCTTCTTGACAATGAGTCGGAAAAGATTTTTAAATCCTTGTTTGAGGACAAAGAGAAAACTAGGTGCTTTTCTTAAACTTTCTCGAGGAATTCTTTTTTGAATTTCTTTCAAAGTTATTCGGCTTTTTCGACTGGCAAAACGGAAACGTCCATTTTGCTTAGTACGGATTTCAAAACGTGGGATGAACTTACCACCGAAGTAGACATCGGCAATCACATAAGTGACTTCATCCCAAGGAATTTGAACGTAATCTTGTAACTTCGTATCGTTGTAAAATTCGAAGGCCTTATCACCGACCATAATATTTCCGTAAATAGGCCCTTCACGAAACCAAGTTCCCTTAGTTGTGTGAGCCATTTCGGTATTGAGCGATTTAACCATACCTTGCTCCGATTAGAGTACACCAATAATGTGGAGCACAATAGCTAGAACAAAGATACCCAAGATGATAACGATTGGAGAAACTTTTCTCTTAAGAAGGTACATACAGAGGAAAGTCAAACCAAGGGCAGCAAGACCAGGAATCAATTGGTTCAAGTTATCTTGCAATGTTGTTACCTTGTTGGCTTCGAGTGATTTACCAGCAGCTTGTTCTAGGAAGGCTGCTTTAACACCGGCAATACCTTTTGGAAGTTTATCCCAATCGATATAAGCACCTTCTTGTTGTTTAACAACAGAGACAACTGGTGTGAAGGTAATGCTTACCCAACGTTGGATAAGAGAACCGATAACGAACATCCCCATCATTGATGCGCCACGAGTTACTTGTTGAAGAAGGTTACCTGACAAGTCGTCTGTAATCGCAGTACCAGCACGGTAACCGAATTCTTGAGTATACCATTTAACGGCGGCAACCATGACGTTCCAGAGAACGAAGAAGACGATTGGGCCTAGGACGTTACCTGAAACAGCCAAACCTGCTCCTAGTGAAAGGAAGATTGGACGAAGGGTAAACCAGAAGAGAGGATCACCGGCACCTGCAAGAGGTCCCATCATACCGACCTTAACCCCTGAGATAGCCGCATCATCGATCTCAGCACCGTTGGCACGTTCTTCTTCCAAGGCAAGCGTAACCCCAAAGATTGGGTTAGCCATGAAAGGTTGTGTATTAAAGAATTCCAAGTGACGCTTAAGGGCAGCAGCACGTTCTTCTTTAGTTTGATAAAGTTTTTTGATTGCAGGAATAAGGGTGTAGGCCACACCACCATTTTGCATACGTTCATAGTTGAATGAAGCTAAAAGGAAGTATGAGCGCAAGAAAGCTTTGAAACGATCTGCTTTTGTTAATTTAATTTTTGAATCAGCCATTTTCTTTCCTCCTAATTAAAAGTCTTCCAGAATTTCACCGAGGGGATCACCTGATCCTCCATCATTTGAAGAACCATTTGAACCACTAGCTTCAAGTGCAAGGTACATAACGGCAAGACAGAGACCGATGATACCCAAACTAATCAAGGTCAACTCTTTAAGGGCAGCCAAAGCAAAACCAAGGAAGAAGAATGGCCAAACTTCGCGACTAGACATCATGTTGATAACCATGGCATAACCAACGGCTACAACCATACCACCACCGATTGTCATACCTGATTTTAACCATTCAGGCATAGCTTCAAGACCAGATTGTACGAGGTGTGCAGGAATCAAGAGCAAGAGGAGGGCAGGGATAGCAACACGGAGACCTTGAAGGGCCATACCGATAAAGTGCCATCTTTCAACACCAGCGATATCAGCAGCTTCTGCACGGCTATCCATAATATGAGCGATGAAGACAGTTGCTGTACGGACAACCATTGTCAAGGCAAGACCGGCAACAGCCAAAGGCACCGCAAGGGCGATGGCAGGACCAATTCCTTTAGTTCCTTGACCACCCAAGATAAGGATAATTGTAGAAGCAACAGCGGCAAGTGAGGCATCTGGTGCCATGGCAGCACCAACGTTAGCCCATCCCATAGTAATCAACTGTAAGCTACCACCCAACATTACGCCGAGTTCGAGATGACCAGTAACAAGACCGATAAGGGAACAAGCCACAACTGGCTGGTATGTTTCGATTTGGTCGTTAACTGAGCTACAACCGATGATGAAAGCAACAATTACGACTAAAATAATTTGTACTAAACTCATTTATGCATCCTCCAAAATTATTTCTTCTCTGCTAATTTAGTTTCAGCTGACTTAATCAAGGCATCAACGTTTGCTGGGCTATCACTTGGTACCCCACGAACGTCAAATTTGACACCCAATGATTGCAACTCTTTGATAGCATCCACATCTGTTTGGTCAAATGAAAGAGCTTTAGTAACGTTGACTTTTCCTTCTTTATAAGCTGAAGAACCAAGGTTGATTTCTTTAACATCAACACCTGCTTTAACAGCAGCAAGAGCATCTTCAACAGATTCAAAGAGAAGCATAGCACGTGTATCACCAAAACGTGGGTCATTGTTTGCTTTAACCATGTTTTTAATTGGGATAACGTGAACTTGAACACCAGATGGAGCGGCTTGTTTAATCATGTTTGTACGAAGTTTATCATGACAAACAGTGTCTGAAACAACGATGATACGGTCTGGGTGAGTTGAGTGAGTCCAACCAGTCGCAACCTGACCGTGGAGGAGACGTGTGTCAACACGAGCCAAAACGTATTTGATTTTTCCATCACCAAGAACGGTTCCTTCAGGAATGGTACCTTTAGGAACAGAAGGCTTAGCGTCGGCTGGTTTAGTGTCTTCTTTAGGAATAAGGCCTTCTGGAAGGACTTTAACGCCTTCTTTTGTTTCCTTATAAATGTTAGCGACAATCTCTTCAACCCCAGCATCAGGAGCTACCATACGTTCCGTATATGCTTGGATAAGCATTGGCAAGTTGAGTCCTGTCACGATAACCATCTTGCGATCAGGATTTTCTTCCTTGATACGGCTTGCCTGGTTAAATGGTGACCCAGACCAAAGGTCTGCAAGGACAAGAATTTCGTCGTCAGCGTCAAATTGAGCGATGGCATCTTTGAAGTGAGCGTACAAGTCGTCAGGACCTTCATTTGGCATGAAAGTAACCACTTGAACTTTCTCTTGTTCACCAAAAATCATAGAACCTGATTGGTGAATACCTTCAGCGAATTTACCATGGCTAGCAATAATAATACCGATACCCATTAGTGTTCTTCCTCCTTTTATATATTGCTTCTTAGGAATAGAAAAATGATTATTGGTATTATCATTCATGACATGAAAATGACAACAATATTTTTTTAGTCCCTCGAAAATTAGAACAATCTAATTGTAAAACGTTATCATAGATTTGTCAATGCTTTTCGTAACAAAAGTGTCATAAAATTGAAAAAAATATCAAATTATCGCAAATATACTTTCTTTTCAGACAAAAAGAGTTAGATATAGTTTGAAGCTATATCTAACTAGAAGAAATGGGATTAAGAAAAAATGAGATAAATGCTTGTAATAGCTATTAATGGCTGCTATAATTTCTTCAATTAGCTATTTAAGGTTAAATCTATAAGAAAAGAGGACCTCCTTATGTCAGATTTACTAAGTATTTATAATGAATTGCAATCTAAGAAATGGGTTGACTTGACCCACAAAATTAATGCAGAAAGTCCACACTTTCCAGCTCTCCCAGCTTTGAAACAAGAAGACCTTTTCACATTAAAAGATGGTTTCCATGTTCAAAAATTTACAGTAGTTGGTCAATACGGAACGCATATTGATGCACCGATTCACTTTGTAGAAGGTGGTCGTTGGTTGGATGAGATTGCTCTCAAAGATCTTCTTTTACCACTCTATGTTATCGACAAGTCTAAAGAAGTTGCTGCGAATCCAAACTTTATCTTGAGCAAACAAGATATCTTAGACTTTGAAGCAGAGCATGGAAAAATTACTGAAAGGGCTTTTGTCGCTTTTCGTAGTGATTGGTCGAAGCGTTGGCCAAATCAAGATGCTATGCGTAACCTTGATGAAAATGGGATTCAACAAAGTCCAGGGTGGAGCCGAGAAGCTCTAGAATTCTTGATTCATGAACGCCATGTTAAGGCTGTCGGTCATGAAACCTTTGATACCGATGCGGGTATTCCAGCAGCAGAACATGGCTTGGTTAACGAATACTACCTTTTGGAACAAAACATTTATCAGGTAGAAGTCTTGAATCAATTGGATCAAGTTCCAGCTGTTGGTGCTTTGATTTCAATTGCATTTCCTCACTGGGACAAGGCGACAGGTTCCCCAGTGCGTGCAGTGGCTATTTTACCTTAATCAGAACAAAAGACACCGAAGAAATTTTCAGTGTCTTTTCTTGTTTATAAGAAGAGTTCCTGGAGTTTGCGAGCAACGCCATCCTCTTCATTAGTCCACTCAATTTGTTCGTTAGCGTGGGGGAGAAGAACAGAGCTAGCATTCTTCATGGCATAACCAGTTTTAGCAAGTTCCAACATCTCTGTGTCGTTGTGTTCGTCTCCAAAAGCAATCAGATCATCCGTTGATTTGCGCATGGCCTTAAGTAAGTAGTTTAGGGCGTAGGCCTTGTTTATGCCTTTAGGCGAAAATTCCAAGATATTAAGCGGGCCACCCCAAGAATCAACTTCAATTTCTTCCTTGAAGTCCTTCTTGATGTCATCGGCAAGTTGGTACTTATCCTCATGACGAGTTTGCATAAGGAGAGCGTTAGGGTTGCGCGTGATTTTAGTTGGTTCTAAACGCATAGCCTCAATAATTTTATCAACACCAAAGAGTTGTGGTTGGATACGCTCTGGGTGATTCATAGTGATATAGAAGTGTTTTCGATATTCACTAGCCAGAAAATCCATCTCTAATTCATCATGGCGTTGTAAGAGGCTAATCAGATATTTCTTATCTAATTTAACCGAATGCTCATAAGCCCAGTTTTGGTCTGGAAGATTGGTCAAGGAGCCGTTAAAGGTAATGAGTGGTGTTTCTAACCCTAGTGTTTTGTAATGGTCAATAGCCATACGATAAGGACGACCTGTAGCGATAACGACTTGGTGTCCTTTGTTTTGTACGTCTTTAATCGTTTTTTGTGTAAATTCTGAAATAGTTCCATCTGGGCGCAAGAGCGTTCCATCAAGATCTAGTGCAATCAATTTTTTTGTCATGTTCCTATTATAGCAAAAATCTGTCCTTTGTTGGTGATTAAGAAAGAGCTTTCTAAGAACGTTCGGTTTTTCATAAGAAAAGTCTCAGGAAATAAACCTTGCACCGTCAAATAATTTCATGTAGAATAGTAATGTTGCATTCTACGTGAGAATGTTCCGAAATTATTCGGATTTTGACAATATTTTTTATTAAGGAGTCTAAACTTTCATGGAAAAGTTTTTCAAATTGAAAGAACATGGTACTGATGTCCGTACAGAAGTGACTGCCGGATTGACAACTTTCTTTGCCATGTCTTACATCCTCTTTGTTAACCCAGCGATGTTGGCCCAAACAGGAATGCCTGCACAAGGTGTTTTCTTAGCAACAATTATTGGTGCGGTTGCAGGGACATTGATGATGGCCTTTTATGCCAACCTACCATACGCTCAAGCGCCTGGTATGGGGCTTAATGCCTTCTTCACCTACACAGTGGTCTTTTCTTTGGGTTACACTTGGCAAGA
The DNA here is from genome assembly GCF_016648635.1 of Streptococcus sp. 21.1. Taxonomy (NCBI): domain Bacteria; kingdom Bacillati; phylum Bacillota; class Bacilli; order Lactobacillales; family Streptococcaceae; genus Streptococcus; species Streptococcus sp. 21.1. Next base: position 92,561 of record NZ_JACLQL010000006.1, read on the forward strand.
GGCCTTAGCAATGGTCTTTCTATGTGGTGTTATTTCATTGATCATCACGGTAACTAAAGTACGTAAGATGATTATTGAGTCTATTCCAACAGCTCTCAAATCTGCTATTTCAGCAGGTATCGGTGTTTTCCTTGCCTATGTTGGGATTAAAAATGCTGGTTTCTTGAAATTCTCAATTAATCCACATACCTACACTGTAGCAGGTAAAGGTGCTGACATGGCCAAGGCGTCAATTACAGCTTCATCGTCAGCTACACCAGGTTTGGTTGCCTTCAATAATCCAACTGTAATTGTAGGTTTGATTGGTCTTGCGATTGCGATTTTCTTTATTGTTAAAGGTATTCGTGGTGGAGTTCTTCTTTCAATCCTCGTAACGACTATCATTGCTATTTTTGCTGGTGTCGTTGATCTTGGAAGCATCGATTGGCACGCAGCTAGCTTGACATCATCTATTAAAGATCTTGGTCAGGTCTTTGGTGCAGCGCTTGGATCTAAGGGATTGGGATCACTCTTTGCAGACGTTTCTCGTTTGCCTGGTGTCTTTATGGCTATCCTTGCCTTCTCATTGACTGATATCTTCGATACTATCGGTACCTTAATCGGTACTGGTGAGAAGGTTGGTATCATTGCTTCAACAGGTGATAACAACGAATCAAAAGCTCTTGACCGTGCTCTTTACTCTGACCTTGTTGGTACAAGTATTGGTGCCATTGCAGGGACTTCAAACGTTACAACTTACGTTGAATCTGCAGCAGGTATTGGTGCTGGTGGACGTACTGGTTTGACAGCTCTTGTGGTTGCTGTACTCTTTGCCATTTCTAGTTTCTTTAGTCCAGTGGTGTCAATCGTTCCAAATGCGGCAACAGCGCCTATTCTTATTATTGTAGGTGTTATGATGCTCTCTAACCTTAAGAGTGTCGATTGGGAAGACTTGTCTGAAGCTATTCCTGCCTTCTTCACTTCTATTTTCATGGGATTCTCATATAGTATTACCTATGGTATCGCAGCTGGTTTCCTTACTTATACTTTGGTCAAAATCGTCAAAGGTCAAGCTAAGGATGTCCACTTTATTATGTGGATTTTGGATATCTTGTTTATCCTTAACTTCATCAGTATGGCTGTGTTCTAAAGCTTGAAAGTTAAAAGTCTGTATATTTGTCAGGCTTTTTCTTTTGCGATTTTATCTGGGGAATGTGAGAGAGTTTTTTTGATTAACTTTCAAATCTATAGTAAGTTTTACAAAACGATTTCTAATCTATGAGTGATTGATGTGGTTAAAATAAATTGAAGATTAAAATACATATCTTAACTTCTTACTTAAATGATTCAATATTTATAAGTTTCTACTGTATTTTTACAGTGGATTCTAGTCCATATTTTTATTTTTTGATATAATGAAAACATGATTTACAGTCAAAATGAAGAAGAATTGATTAGTATCGGCCAAAAGCTAGGTCGACTGCTCGATTCTGGAGATATAATTGTTCTCTCAGGGGATCTGGGAGCTGGCAAAACGACCTTGACTAAGGGAATTGCCAAAGGTTTGGATATTTCACAGATGATAAAGAGTCCAACCTATACTATTGTAAGGGAGTATGAGGGGCGACTGCCACTCTATCATTTAGATGTCTACCGCATTGGTGATGATCCAGATTCTATTGATTTAGATGATTTTCTGTATGGTGAAGGTGTGACAATCATCGAGTGGGGTGAGCTCCTAGATGAGAGTCTGTTAGGGGATTATCTCCTAATTTCGATATCTCATCATGGAGATGGACGTCAGTTGCTTTTTGAATCTTTCGGTCCTAGAAGTAAGGAGATTCAGGAGGAAATGATAAATGGCTGAGCAAGAATTAGTCATTGAGGAAGCTCAAAGAGAGGATGCTGCCTCTCTAGCTCGTTTACTAGAGACTGTAGCCTTGGAATCGGATTTTCTAGCACAAGATGATAGAAGTTCTATACTGAGTGCTGAACAGTTAGCCACTTATATTGAAAGTCATCAGCATAGGCTTAATGAGATTTGTTTGGTGGCGAAATTGGGTCATGAGGTCATTGGTGTTTGTAATGTTACCTCTGATCAAGATACTAAGACCAGTCATATTGGCGACGTATTTATTGCGGTTTCTAAACCCTACTGGGGGAATGGTGTTGGCCAGTTTCTTATGGAAACAATGATTGACTGGGCAGATCATACACCAACTATCCGCCGCTTAGAGTTGACGGTTCAAGCACGTAATAAACGGGCGGTTCATCTCTATCAAAAATTCGGATTTGACATTGAAGGCACTAAGAAACGTGGTGCAAGAACTAAAAATGGAGAATTTCTAGATGTTTACCTTATGGCTAAACTCATAGATTAGGAAAAAACATGAAACTTGGACGAAAAATTTTATTGATGTTGTTGGCGATTTTTGCAACGACAGTAGTAGCTGCTGGTATTTACCTAACGACAACTTATAATTACGCCACAGGCGAATTGTCAAAAACGTTTAGGGCTTCTAAAGCAACTTCAGGGAATAGTAAGGCTATTCAACAGACTAAGCCTATAACTATTCTCTTGATGGGGGTAGATACAGGATCCAAAGAACGTAAGGAAACCTGGGAAGGAAACTCTGATACCATGATTTTGGTAACAGTGAACCCTAAGACTAAGAAAACAACCATGACCAGTTTGGAACGTGACCTTTTGACAGATATTGAGGGGTCGGGTGAAGCAAAACTAAATTCAGCATATGCTGAGGGTGGTGCTGACTTGGCTATTTCAACCATTCAAAAGGTTTTAGATATTGATATTGACTATTATGCACTGATTAATATGCAGGGTATGATTGATTTGGTAGATGCTGTTGGTGGTATTGAGGTAACGAATCATTTTGATTTTCCAATTTCGATTGCAGAAAATGAACCTGAATTTCAGGCAAAAGTTGAGCCCGGAACCCATAAAATCAATGGTGAGCAAGCTTTAGTCTATTCACGTATGCGTTACGATGACCCTGATGGTGACTATGGTCGTCAAAAACGTCAACGTGAGGTTATTCAAAAGGTTGTAGCTAAGCTATTGAAGATGGACTCTATTGGTTCTTACAAGAAAATTTTGTCGGCTGTAAGTTCAAATGTTCAAACCAGTATCGATCTTGGTGATACCAATACTTTGCGTAGCTTGATGGGTTATAGTGATGCCCTTAAAAATATTAAGTCCTACCAATTGGCTGGTTCGGATGCCATGATCAATGGTGGAAGTTATCAAGTAGCTTCAACTGAGGATATTCTTAAGGTACAAAACCGTATTAAGAAGGAAGTCGGTAAGAAGAAAGTTTCTGAATCTAATCTTAAGACTAGTTTGGTTCTCTATGGTTCTGGTAGCTCTAACTATGGCTCAGATGATTTCGTTAATTCTAAAGGAAGTGCGGCTTCGAGTGAAGCTTCTTCAAATTATGAGGCTGGGACATCTGAGGCAGCTGGTGGTGGATCGGTAAGTACCTACAATGGAGGTACTACCTATAGCAATAACTATAGTGAAAACACAGGTAATTATGTTCAGGAACAAGGTACGACAACCCCTACATACAATAATAATGGATCGGGTGTAACTACTTATAGCACTGTTCCAGCGACGCAATAAATAAGGTTGGGTGATTCCCAACCTTTTTGTTATGAAATGATAGCAATATGGTTATTCCTTGCAATGGCTTTTGAGCTATGCTATAATATAGGAAAATAACGAAAGAGAGGCGGAGTAGAAACTTCGTCTCTTGTGTGTGTAAGGAGGTCATAATGTCGCAAAAAATTATTGATCTCGTGACGGCAGTCGTAGCTCCAGCTATTCCTGAGCCATACGAACTGGTCGATATCGAGTACGAAAAGCTTGGCGGTGACTATGTCTTGTCAGTTTTGATTGATAAGCCAGGAGGTATTACTGTAGAAGATACTGCAGACTTGACTGAAATTATCAGTCCCCTCTTGGATACTATTCAGCCTGATCCTTTCCCGGATCAATACATGCTGGAAGTTTCTAGTCCAGGGTTAGAGCGTCCCTTAAAAACCAAAGAAGCTTTGACAAATGCTGTTGGTCAGTATATCAATGTTAGTCTTTACAAGGCTATTGATAAGATCAAGATTTTCCAAGGTGACTTGGTGGCCTTTGATGGGGAAACCCTAACAATTGATTACCTTGATAAGACTCGCCATAAAACTGTTGAGATTCCCTATCAAACAGTTGCTAAAGCTCGTTTGGCAGTCAAACTCTAAAACTATTAGTGTAAATAAAGAAAGGATGCCAGTTTTGGCCTTTAGAGGTTAAAACAACAAAGAATATGAGCAAAGAAATGCTAGAAGCCTTCCGTGTCTTGGAAGAAGAAAAACACATTAACAAGGAAGACATCATTGATGCCGTGGTTGAATCGCTTAAGTCAGCCTACAAGCGTCGTTATGGTCAGTCAGAATCAGCTGTAGTTGAATTCAATGAAAAAACAGGTGATTTTCAAGTTTATACCGTTCGTGAAGTTGTAGACGAAGTCTTTGATAGTCGTTTGGAAATTAGCTTGAAAGATGCCCTTGCTATCAGCTCTGCTTACGAACTTGGCGATAAGATTCGTTTTGAAGAGTCAGTTGATGAATTTGGCCGTGTTGCAGCGCAATCTGCCAAACAAACCATTATGGAAAAGATGCGCAAGCAGATGCGTGAAATCACTTATAATGACTATAAGCAACATGAAGGTGAAATCATGCAAGGAACAGTTGAACGCTTTGACCAACGTTTCATTTATGTCAATCTTGGAACGCTCGAAGCTCAATTGTCACGCCAAGACCAAATTCCTGGCGAAAGCTTTAAGTCACACGACGTCATCGATGTTTATGTTTATAAAGTTGAAAACAACCCTAAGGGTGTTAACGTCTTTGTAAGCCGTAGCCATCCAGAATTCATCAAACGTATCATGGAACAAGAAATTCCTGAAGTATTTGATGGAACTGTAGAAATCATGAGCGTGTCTCGTGAAGCTGGTGATCGTACCAAAGTTGCTGTTCGCAGTCATAACCCTAACGTTGATGCTATTGGTACTATCGTTGGTCGTGGTGGAAGTAACATCAAGAAAGTTGTCAGCCGTTTCCACCCAACACGTTTGGATGCTAAGACAGGAATTGAAGTTCCTGTTGAGGAAAATATTGATGTTATTCAATGGGTTGAAGATCCAGCTGAATTTATCTACAATGCTATTGCACCGGCTGAAGTGGACTATGTTCTCTTTGACGAAGATGATAGCAAACGTGCGACAGTAGTTGTACCAGATAACAAATTATCTCTTGCAATTGGTCGTCGTGGACAAAACGTTCGTTTGGCAGCTCATTTGACTGGTTACCGTATTGACATCAAGTCAGCTTCTGAATATGAAGCACTCGAAGCTGAAAAAGCTGAGGCTGCTACTGAGGAAGTTGTTGACGAGATTGTTGCAGAAGATGCTACACCTGTTGAAGTCACAACAGAAGAAGTAATTGAAACAACAGAAGCAGAATAAGAAGAACATAGAGGTGTTTGATGGCTAAAACACGAAAAATACCTTTACGCAAATCAGTTGTCTCAGGAGAAATCATTGATAAACGTGATTTGCTCCGCATCGTAAAAACTAAAGATGGTGAGATTTTCATTGATCCAACAGGAAAGCAAAATGGCAGAGGTGCTTACATTAAACTAGATAATGAAGAAGCTCTCCAAGCCAAAAAGAAACGTGCTTTTAACCATAGTTTCTCAATGGATGTTCCTGAAAGTTTTTATGATGAACTCATTGCTTATGTGGATCACAAGGTCAAAAGAAGAGAGTTAGGTCTTGAATAACACAGAAAAATTGTCAAATATGTTAGGACTGGCACAAAGAGCTGGAAAACTTATTTCTGGCGAAGAACTTGTCATCAAGGCAGTTCAATCAGGGCAGGCGAGACTAGTTTTTCTTGCCAATGATGCTGGTAGTAACGTGACTAAAAAGACGACTGATAAATGTAACTACTATAATATAGAAGTCTCCACAGTGTTTAACGCACTGGAATTAAGCATGGCTATTGGTAAACCAAGAAAAACGGTTGCTGTAGTTGATGCTGGATTTTCAAAGAAAATGAGGACTCTTATGGAATAAAGAATAGGAGGACATCACGTGTCAAAGAAACGATTATATGAAATCGCAAAAGAGGTTGGTGTAGAAAGCAAGGTTGTTGTTGCAAAAGCTCAAGAACTTGGTCTTTCTGTGAAGAGCCATTCCTCATCAGTTGAAGAAGCTGATGCTAATCGTATCACTTCAAGTTTAAAAGGGGGAACAGCTAAGGCTGAAAGCAAGCCAGCTCCTAAAGCGACACCAACTCCTAAAGAGGAAAAGGTAGCGCCTAAGGTTGATAAGGTACCTGTTGCCAAATCAGCTCCAGCTAAAGAAACATCAAAGGCTGAAGTCAAAGAAGCCCCTGCGACTCCGAAAAAACCACAAAGCCGTAATTTTAAGGCAGAACGTGAAGCACGTGCCAAGGCAGAAGCAGAGCGTCGTCAAAACGGCGGAGGCCGTGACAACCGTAATCGTAACCGAAATCAACAAGGGAACGATCAAGGTAAACGTCAGAATAATGATCGTCGCAACCAAAATGGAAATGGTCAAGGCAACCGTAATAATGGGAACCGCGGTAACAATAGTAATCGTGACCGTAATTTCCAAGGTAAACAGCGCAATGATCAAGGTCGAAATAAACGTAACGATGCTGCCCGCAACAATCAGGCAGGTCCACGTATTGACTTTAAAGCGCGTGCAGCAGCCTTGAAAGCAGAGCAAAATGCAGAATATTCACGTCAAAGTGAAACACGCTTCCGTGAAGAAAAAGCTGCAGAGCAACGCCGAGCGAAAGAGCAGGAAAAGGCAAGAAAAGAAAAACAACAGGCTGAAGTCGCTGCTCAAAAAGCAGTTGCTGAAGCTAAGCCAGCTCCAAAACCAGCACCGGCTGCACAAGCACAAGATACACGTCGTAAAAAGGCACGTCCAGATAAATCACGTGATAATCGTCGCGAGAATGAAGATGGACCTAAGCAAACAAGAAATAATAAGTGGAATAATCAAAACCAAGTGAGAAATCAACGAAATAGTAACTGGAACAAAAACAAAAATAAAAAAGGTAAAAATAACCGTGGTAATTCAGCTCCAAAACCAGTAACAGAGCGTAAATTCCATGAATTACCAAAAGAATTTGAATACACTGAAGGCATGACGGTTGCAGAAATCGCAAAACGTATTAAACGCGAACCAGCTGAAATCGTTAAGAAACTCTTCATGATGGGCGTTATGGCAACTCAAAACCAATCTCTTGACGGGGATACCATTGAGTTGTTGATGGTTGACTATGGTATTGAGGCAACCAAGAAAGAAGAAGTCGATAATGCTGATATCGAACGTTTCTTTGTTGACGAAGATTACCTTAACAAAGATGCTATGGTAGAACGTGCACCAGTTGTTACTATCATGGGACACGTTGACCATGGTAAAACAACCCTTCTTGATACCCTTCGTAACTCACGTGTTGCGACTGGAGAAGCTGGTGGTATCACACAGCATATTGGTGCCTACCAAATTGAAGAGGGTGGTAAGAAAATTACCTTCCTTGATACTCCTGGACACGCGGCCTTTACATCTATGCGCGCCCGTGGTGCTTCTGTTACAGATATTACTATCTTGATTGTAGCTGCGGATGACGGTGTAATGCCACAAACTATTGAAGCCATCAACCACTCTAAGGCTGCGGGTGTTCCAATCATTGTTGCGATTAACAAGATTGATAAACCAGGCGCTAACCCAGAACGTGTTATCGGTGAATTGGCTGAGCATGGAGTCATTTCAACAGCATGGGGTGGCGATAGTGAATTCGTTGAAATCTCAGCTAAATTTGGTCAAAATATTGAAGAGTTGCTTGAAACGGTTCTTCTTGTGGCTGAAGTGGAAGAGCTTAAAGCAGATCCAAGTGTTCGTGCCATCGGTACCGTTATTGAAGCTCGTTTGGATAAAGGTAAAGGTGCGGTCGCAACCCTCCTTGTTCAACAAGGTACCTTGCATGTTCAAGACCCAATCGTTGTTGGTAATACCTTCGGACGTGTCCGTGCTATGACCAATGACCTTGGTCGTCGTATTAAGACTGCAGCACCATCAACACCAGTTTCAATTACTGGTTTGAACGAAGCGCCTATGGCGGGTGACCACTTTGCCGTTTATGAAGATGAAAAAGCAGCTCGCGCAGCCGGTGAAGAACGTGCCAAACGTGCCCTTATGAAACAACGTCAACAAACACATCGTGTTAGCCTTGACAACCTCTTTGACACCCTTAAAGCCGGTGAATTGAAGACTGTTAATGTTATCATCAAGGCCGATGTACAAGGTTCTGTTGAAGCCTTGGCAGCGTCACTTCTTAAGATTGATGTTGAGGGTGTTCGCGTTAATGTTGTTCACTCAGCAGTAGGTGCTATCAACGAATCTGATATTACTCTTGCGGAAGCTTCAGATGCCGTTGTCATCGGATTTAACGTTCGTCCTACACCACAAGCACGTCAACAAGCGGAAACTGATGAAGTTGAAATTCGTCTTCACAGCATCATCTACAAGGTTATCGAAGAAATCGAAGATGCCATGAAAGGGATGCTTGATCCTGAGTTTGAAGAAAAAGTCATTGGTGAAGCTATTATCCGTGAAACCTTCAAAGTTTCTAAAGTCGGAACAATCGGTGGGTTCATGGTTACTAGTGGTAAAATCACTCGTGATTCAAGTGCCCGTGTCATTCGTGATGGTGTCGTTATTTTTGATGGTAAATTGGCAAGCTTGAAACACTTTAAAGATGACGTTAAAGAAGTCGGAAACGCTCAAGAGGGTGGTTTGATGATTGAAAACTACAACGATATTAAAGTTGATGACGTTATCGAAGCTTACATTATGGAAGAAATTAAACGTTAATTTTATTAGCTTTAAAAAGCTTACTTAGGAGATAAAGCTAGGTCATCTGGCCTGGCTTTTGTTCCATCATAATAAGAGAGAAAGGATAAGACTATGGGAAATTCATTTCGTGTAGACCGTGTTGGTATGGAAATCAAACGTGAGGTCAATGAAATTCTTCAAAAGAAAGTTCGTGATCCACGCGTGCAAGATGTCACTATCACAGATGTACAAATGCTAGGTGATTTGTCGGCTGCTAAGATTTTTTACACTATTCATTCAACCTTGGCCTCAGATAACCAAAAAGCACAAACTGGGCTTGAAAAGGCTACTGGGACAATCAAGCGTGAACTTGGTAAAAAATTGACCATGTATAAGATTCCAGATTTAACCTTCATTAAGGATGAATCTATCGAATACGGTAATAAAATTGATGAAATGCTTCGTAATTTGGAGCGTAAAGACTAAGAAAAAATTCCTGTCAGTTATGGCAGGAATTTTGCGTTATAATAGAATAAAAAGGAGGACTTCAATGAAAGTAACAGTCTATTTGGGAGCTAATATGGGTGACAATCCTAGCTTTAAGAAAGCAACGATTGCCTTGGGCCAGTGGATTGCTAAAAATGGGCATACTCTAGTCTATGGTGGTAGTAAGATGGGGCTGATGGGAGTTCTTGGTGATACTGTTTTGGAAAATGGGGGAGAGGCTCATGGAATTATGCCGCAATTCCTCAAAGATAGGGAGATAGCTTATGAGGGATTGACTTCAATGACCATAGTAGAAACCATGGCAGAACGAAAGACTGCCATGCTAGAGCAAGGAGACCTCTTTATCGCCCTTCCAGGAGGTCTAGGAACACTGGAAGAAATTTCTGAAGCTATTGCAGCGGCTCGCGTCGGTAAGCTGGACAAACCCTGTGTTTTCTTCAATCTCAATGGCTATTATGATGCTATGAAAACAATGTTGGATACCATGGTTACTCATGACTTTTTAGAGGCTGAAACAGCAGCAAAATTCCTCTTTACAGATGATTTTTCAGAAATTGAAGCTTTCGTCCAGTCTTACACGCCTCCTCAATTGAGACGTTATCGCTAATTTTTATGATAGATCAGCTCTCTAAGTTTAAACGAGGAGAGTTTTTTTGATGAAGAGACGATAGTAATTAGTATTTCTTATAAATTTCAGAAAATTAACTAAAAATCCCTTAACAAAAATGAATAATTTGTATATAATAGTGTTTGTAAATTTAATCGTTTACCAAATTTTCCTCATCATCTGTGAGTAATATCCATGAATACTTAATACCCCTCTTGGTCTGGAAACTTTGCTAATCGTTAGACTAATTTAACGTTTAGCAGCAAATGTGGGATTTAGGATAGACGAAAGGGATGATAGTAATGTCTATTATGGTTAAAAGTGTCAATTTTGATGATTATCAAAAGACACAGACAAGCTATAAGGATACTAATTTTTTACAGTCAGCTGAGATGGCTAAGCTTCAGTTAAGCCGTAATCATATCGGTGAAGTAGAGGCTCTGGTTTTTGAAAGGGATGGCCTGATAGTGGGGCAAACCATTATCGTTTACAGGAGGAGTTTTCGTATCTTTAGGAAAGCACTCTTATTGCATGGCCCCTTGCTAGATTACAATTCTATAACTGATTTGCCAGACCTTCTTGAGGCCTTGATACTCTATTTAAAAAAGAAAAATATTGCATCACTTTCTATTCATCCCTATCTTACCAATCTTATTAGGAATGAAGAACTTGAAATCCTTAAAGAAGATAAGGCTGATGAAGTCTCCAAGGTATTTGAAAAATTAGGTTTTGAGCAGTATTTAGATCCAGAACAGGCTCTAGTTGTTAATCAGATGTTTGTCAAACCCATTGATACCTTTACTACTTCTGACGAGATGCTCGCAGCTTTCTCACCATCCTTGAAGCGAGATTTAAAAAAATTTACCGCTTTGAATGTCAAAGTTGAAGAGCTAAGTGAGGATAATCTCGATCAGTTTTATGACATCCTAGTTCGGACAGCAGAGAGAAAAGGATTTTCAGTTCATCCATTAACCTATTTCCAAGATTTGAAGAGGAACTTTGGAAAATCTGCAAAGTTTATGTTAGCTTATTTGGATTGCCCAGCTTATTTGGCTTATCTTGATGAGAACATTAAATCTTTTGAAACTAAGATTCAGGCTTTAAAAGATGGTCCTCAGAAAAAACGAACCAAGGGTCAGATTGCGGATGCCCAAGATCAGCTTAGAAGCTACTATAAACGTTTAGAGCAATTTAAGACCTATCAAAACACTGGTGACAAATTACCTCTATCGGCTTATCTTTTTATGGATTATGGATCAGAAGTCGTCAGCTTTTACGGCGGGAATGATGAAGCCTACCTTAATTTTGGTGGGGCAGTTCTTCTCCATTGGGAAATGCTACAATATGCTATGCGTAAGGGTAAAGAGCGGTTTAATTTTTATGGGACAATCGAAACTGAAGCAGCTAGTACTGGAAAAGGGAACTTCCATTTCAAACGTCAATTTGGAGGGCAGTTAGAAACACTTGTTGGCTCTTTTGATAAGACCCTAAATCCTTTCTATGATATTTTTAAGAAAACACTAGGTAAGGACTAGTTTCTATATAGAAAAAAGTCAATTGAGGCTAATTGTAATACCTCAATTGACTTTTTGTTGTTTACAAATATTTCTTAGCGACTTCAATATCGCCAGCATAGTTATCACGTTTCCCATTTACGATTTGGAAAGCATCAGCACCTTTACCGGCAATAACCACAGCGTCTTTGGAGTCTGTAGTCTCAGACATTGCTGTTTTGATTGCTTCTTCTCGATCAACAATGATACGTACCTCACGGTTGATGTGACTGGCAATTTCTTGACAGATAGCAAGAGGATCCTCCTTGTTAGGATCGTCGGCTGTTAGGAAGACATCAACATCAGGGTAGGTATTGAGGACATGTCCGAAGTCTTTACGACGACTTTCACCTTTATTTCCAGGAGCCCCTAGAATTAGGCTAATATGGCCATCTTGATGGCTGGTTACGACTTGTAAGAGCTTATCTAGGCTATCTCCATTGTGAGCATAGTCCACAAAAACCTTGGCTCCTTTAGTTTGTGTAAGAACTTCCATACGCCCTGGAACAGAGGTCTGAGCAATCCCTTCTTTGATGTCTTGAAGGCTAGCTCCAAGACGTAGGCAGGCTAGACCTGCAGCCATAGCATTGTCCTGGTTAAAATCACCGATAAGTTGGATATCATAGTCGCCGGCTAATTTCCCACTTGCCTTAAAGCTAAAACCTGAGCCATGTTTAACAGCATTGTCGGAGTTTTTACCATAGAAGTCATGCTCTTTATCCGCAACTTCCTCAGCGACAAAAGCAAAGTGATCCATACCGCTATTGACGATAACAACTCGACTGTTTTCCAAGAGAAGACGCTTATGGTAGAAGTAGTCTTCAAAGGTTGGATGTTCAATAGGTCCAATATGGTCTGGGCTGATGTTAAGAAAGACACCTACATCAAAAGTCAGTCCATAGACACGCTTAGTCAGATAGGCTTGACTTGAGACTTCCATAATCAGATGGGTCATGCCATTATCAACAGCTTCAGCCATCATACGGAAAAGGTCCAAACTCTCAGGTGTTGTTAAGGTAGACTTGAAGAAAGTTTTTCCGTCTAGTGTCGTGTTCATGGTTGAAAGCATAGCAGGTTTATGACTTTGCTTGAGAATATTGAAGGCAAAGTAGGCTGCTGTTGTTTTCCCTTTTGTCCCAGTAAAAGCCAGCAATTTTAGTTTGTCTTGGGGGTATTGGTAGAAGGCCTGAGCAACGAGGCTCATAGCCTGCTTGATATCTGTTACGATAATGACAGGAATTCCCACTTGATAATCTTTTTCAGCCACGTAGAAACTCAAGCCAGCTTTGACAGCATTCTCTAAAAATTCAGGCTTAAAGGCAGCCCCTTTGGCAAAAAAGAGGGAAGATGGTGTGACATCACGACTGTCGTAAGAAAGATGATCAAAAGTCACTCCAGTCCATGAATAGTAGTAGTTGTCTTGGTCAATAATATCTCGAAAATTACGGTCCTTTTTGAGAACCTCTAGAACTTGTTCAATAGTAATCATAGTTCCTATTTTAGCCTTAATGTTCTTGTTTTACAAGTCACAGCCAAAAGTTTATAATAAACTAGATTATATTTTATTCTCTAGAAAGAAAGTTATGACTGAAACTAAAACTGACACACAGCAGCAGCAGATGCTAAGAGGGACGGCGTGGATGACAGCATCCAATATTATCAGTCGTCTATTAGGGGCACTTTACATTATTCCTTGGTATGCTTGGATGGGTAAACAGGGCGACCAAGCCAATGCCCTCTTTGGTCAAGGGTATAACATTTATGCCCTTTTCCTTTTGATTTCTACAGCAGGGATTCCAGTCGCAATTGCCAAACAGGTGTCTAAATACAACACTCTTGGAAAGATGGAGACGAGTTTCTTCTTACTCAAGCGTATCTTGTATTACATGATTGGTCTCGGACTGATCTTTGGCGTTTTCATGTACTTTGCTTCGCCGTGGATGTCTTACCTTTCTGGGGGAGACGAGGATCTGGTTCGCGTAATGCGTAGTCTTTCTTGGGCAGTTGTTATTTTCCCATCTATGTCTGTTTTACGAGGCTTTTTCCAAGGCTTTAACAACATGAAGCCTTATGCTTTAAGTCAGATTGCGGAGCAGATTATCCGTGTTATTTGGATGCTGTTGGCGACCTTCTTCATCATGAAAATTGGGACAGGCGATTATGTGACAGCAGTTGTCCAATCGACTTTTGCCGCTTTCATCGGTATGTTGGCTAGTTATGGGGTGCTTTTCTTCTACCTTTGGAAGGAGGGCAAGCTCAAGAGTCTTTTTGGCAAGCAGGCTGTTCATCCAGATATCAATCCGACTGCAATTGTTATTGAAACCTTTAAGGAAGCCATTCCTTTCATTATCACTGGGTCAGCGGTTCAACTGTTTCAGTTGATTGATCAATGGACCTTTATCCGTACTATGGAGAAGTTTACAAGCTATAGTAACAGTCAGCTTCAGGTTCTCTATGCTTACTTGTCTTCAAACCCAAGTAAGATTACTATGATTTTGATTGCCGTAGCTATTTCTATTGCTGGAGTTGGGATTCCCCTCTTGACAGAAAATATGGTTAAGAAGGATCTTAGGGGAGCGGCTAAACTGATTATCAATAATCTTCAGTTACTCTTGCTCTTTATTGTACCTGCCATTGCAGGATCAGTGATTCTGGCTAAACCACTCTACACAGTTTTTTATGGGGCACCAGATAGCCAGGCCCACTTGCTCTTTGTAGCCAGTCTAATTCAAGTTATTTTCTTGGCCTTGTATAGCGTTTTAGCACCTATGCTTCAGGCCATATTTGAGACCCGTAAAGCTATCAATTATTTTGCGATTGGGGTTTTAGTTAAGGGAATCTTACAGTTACCATTGATTATTTTCCTAGGAGCTCTTGGACCAGTTATTTCAACAGCCATCGGCTTAGGTGTTCCAATTGCTCTGATGTATAATCGCCTCCACACTGTTACGCACTTTAGTCGTAAGACAGTGTTTAGAAAAGCCTTACTCATCTGTATCCTTACAGTGCTCATGGCTATTCCAGTTGCAGTCTTCTATGGGGTGTTCCAGTTTGTACTTTCACCAACAAGCCGTGTGGGCAGTGTGATTTACTTGATCATTGGAGGAGGCCTTGGAATTGGTGTCTATGGCGTTCTTGCTCTTGTAACTCGTATGGCTGATCAATTGCTTGGCACCCGAGCAGCTAGCCTACGTGCTAAATTACATATCAAATAAGATTTAAACCAAGTCGTGTGGCTTGGTTTTTTCTTTTCAACATTTTCTGAAAAAGGAGTATAATAGGGGTGAAAAAATGAAATCGTTTTAATGATTTAGAATCGAGGAAAGGACTATGACTGATTCTAGACAAGAAAATATAAAATTAGGGACCTATCCTCCTGAACAAGTTTACCAAGTCTTGCAGACAAGCCATCAAGGTTTGAGCTCACAAGAGGTTAAGGAGAGGCAGGCGACGTATGGCCCTAACCAATTGAAGGAAAGTAAGACGGAGCCTATTTGGCTGACCTTTTTCAGACATTTTACTAGTCTCATGGCTCTCTTATTGTGGGCTGGTGGCTTTATCGCTATGCTCTCTCATAGCTTGGAGTTGGGGATTGCAATTTGGTTGGTCAACATTATTAATGGTCTCTTTAGCTTTATTCAAGAATATAGAGCAAGTCAGGCTACGGCAGCTCTTAGCAAGCTTCTTCCATCCTATGCGCGAGTTCTTCGTGATGGTAAGGAGGACAAGATTCTAGCTCAAGACTTGGTGCCAGGTGACTTGGTTTTCATTGAAGAAGGAGACCGTATTTCTGCAGACGGACGCTTGGTCGCTGTGACAGATTTGCAGGTTAATCAATCGGCCCTCACTGGTGAGTCTAATCCCATTTATAAGTCAGATCAAGCAGATTTGACTCCCGATAAGACTGAGTTAGAATATGACAATATGGTATTTGCAGGGACGACAGTCTCTTCTGGTTCTGGACATTTTATAGTATCTGCTATCGGTATGAAAACTGAGTTCGGACAAATTGCAGACTTGACGCAAAACCTAGCTCAGGAAAAGAGTCCCCTTCAGAAAGAATTAGATCATTTGACCAAACAGATTTCGGTCATCGCAGTATCTGTAGGTCTCTTCTTTATGGTGGCAGCGACCCTATTTGTCCATCAGCCTTTGTCTCAAGCCTTTATTTTTGCATTGGGGATGATTGTGGCCTTTATTCCAGAGGGACTTCTTCCCACAGTTACTCTCTCTCTAGCCATGGCAGTTCAGCGTATGGCTAAGGATCATGCTTTGGTTAAGAAGTTGTCTTCGGTAGAGACACTAGGAGCAACTTCTGTTATTTGTTCGGATAAAACAGGGACTTTGACGCAAAATGCTATGACGGTTAACCACCTGTGGACCTTGTCAGACAGTTATGGGGTAACTGGGCTAGGTTACGCACCGGAAGGGCAGATTGAGCAGGAAGGACAACCTGTTTCTCTTGAAGAAAATGAGCTCCTTAATCGTTTGGTCAGATTCTCACATTTGGCTAGCAATGCTCAAGTTGTAGCTCCTAGTGCTGATAATCCCAATTATACGATTTTAGGTGATCCGACGGAGGCTTGTCTTAATGTTCTCGCTGAAAAAGCAGGAATTAATTTAAATGACAATCATACTTGGGCCCCTCGCATCAAGGAAATTCCCTTTGATTCTGATCGTAAACGGATGACAACAGTGCATAAGCTTGAGTCAGGATTGGATGGTAGTTATCATATATCTATCACCAAAGGTGCTCCAAAAGAAGTGATGGAGCTTTGCTCAGATTACTTTGATAATCAAGGGATGATTAAATCATTGACAGCTACTGAGCGTCAGGCTATCCTTGCGGCTAACGATAAGTTTGCCCGTGATGGTCTACGTGTTTTAGCTGTGGCCTATAGACCTTTAGATAGCGAGCATATTGGAGAAGACCGGTGGGACATGCAGACCCTGGAGGACAATATGGTCTTTCTAGGCTTGGTTGCCATGAGTGATCCGCCACGTCAGGGGGTGCGAGAGGCTATTGAAAAATGCCATAGAGCTAGTATTCGTATTATCATGGTGACAGGGGACTATGGTTTGACAGCTCTTAGTATTGCTAAGAAAATCGGAATTGTACAAGGTGATGATGCGCGTGTTGTTTCGGGACTTGAACTAGCTGCCATGGATGACGACCAGCTCAAAGAAGCGCTTAAAGGGGAAATTGTTTTTGCTCGTGTAGCGCCTGAACAGAAATACCGTGTGGTCAATGCACTTCAGGAACTTGGTGAGGTTGTCGCTGTTACTGGTGATGGTGTTAATGATGCCCCTGCCCTTAAAAAAGCCGATATCGGTGTAGCTATGGGGGTATCGGGAACCGATGTTGCCAAGGAATCTGCGGATATGATTTTAACAGATGATCATTTTGTTTCGATTGTACATGCTGTTGAAGAAGGTCGTGCGGTTTATAGAAATATTCAAAAATTCCTGACTTATATTTTTAATTCCAATACACCTGAAGCTGTACCCTCTGCTTTCTTCTTGTTCTCTTTGGGACGCATACCTCTTCCCTTAACGGTTATGCAAATCCTAGCTATTGACTTGGGGACAGATATGGTACCTGCTTTGGGATTGGGGGTTGAACCACCTGAAGAAGGAGTGATGGATAAGCCACCAAGACGTTTATCAGACCGCTTACTCAATCGCCAACTATTGATTAAAGCTTTTGTCTGGTATGGACTGATTGAAGCAGCCTTAGCTATGGGGGCTTTCTTCCTTAATTATTGGGTTAATCAAGGTAACTTAAACCATTTGGCTAGCTCAGGTCCTCTCTACCGAGAGGCAACCACAATGACCTTAGGTGCTATTATCTTTACCCAAATTGGTATGGCTATGAATAGCCGTAAGGGTAGGGGATCTATTTTCCAACTTAAACCATTTGCTAATCGGATTATTAGCTTAGGGATTGTTTTAGAAATTGTTCTCTTTATCATCCTGTCTTACATGCCTCTCTTCCACACGCTATTTAACACTGCGCCTATTGGACTCGATGATTGGCTCTATTTACTTGCTTGTCCGTTTGTTATTATGGCTTTGGAAGAAATTAGATATCGCTTATTTGATAAAAAGTAAGTCAGTGGCTAAGCTCAGATTGAAGCAAGACTTTTAAATCATTTCTTAGTGCTTGAAACTATAATGTTTTAGGCACTTTTTGACGTTTGAAAACTTATTTTCGACATTCTCAAAAATTGGGCTTATTTTAAATTATAGACAGCATCTATCTGTATTTTCAGGTTATAGAAATAAACTATAACTAACTATCAAGAATCCGTATGATGAACTTACCATTATTTTCAGAAAATAGTGATAAAATAGAGGTCATAGATATGGAGTATATCCACTTTACCATGTAGAAAGGGCACATTATGACACAAGAATATCAATTAGAAACCATTTTGGCACACGCAGGAATCAATTCAGATGAAGCAACAGGAGCCTTGGCTTCACCGATTCATTTTTCAACAACCTACCAACATCCAGAATTTGGCCATTCTACTGGTTTTGACTATACACGAACTAAAAATCCAACACGCGCAACAGTGGAAAAAACACTTGCAGCTATTGAAAAGGCAGATTATGCTATTGCGACAAGTTCAGGGATGAGCGCCATTGTTTTGGCCTTTGAAATTTTCCCAGTAGGCAGTAAGGTTGTAGCTGCGCGTGACCTTTACGGAGGTTCTTTCCGTTGGTTTAATGACAAGGAAAAAGAAGGGCGTTTCTTTTTTGAATACACTAATACAGAAGACGAGATGATTGCGGCTATTACAGAAGATACCGATATTGTTTACATCGAAACACCGACAAACCCACTTATGATTGAGTTTGATATTGAAAAAGTGGCAAAAATTGCTCATGACAAGGGTGCGGTGGTTATTGTTGATAATACTTTCTATAGCCCAATCTATCAAACCCCGATTACTCAAGGTGCTGATATCGTTGTACATTCAGCTACTAAATACCTATCAGGGCATAATGATGTTTTGGCTGGTGTTGTTGTGACTAGTAACCAAGAATTCTACGATAAACTCTATTATAACCTCAATACTACTGGTCCTACCTTGTCACCATTTGATAGCTATATGCTTATGCGTGGTCTTAAGACCTTAAAACTTCGTATGGAGGCATCAACAGCTAATGCTCAAGAAGTTGTAGCTTTCTTAGAGAAGTCACCAGCTGTTAAGGAAGTTCTCTATCCAGGCAAGGGTGGTATGATTTCCTTCAAAGTGGCTAATCAAGACAAGATTCCTACCATTATCAATTCCCTAAAGGTCTTTACCTTTGCGGAGAGTCTAGGTGGTGTCGAAAGCTTGATTACCTACCCAACGACACAAACCCACGCAGATATTCCAGGTGATGTGCGTGCTTCCTATGGTTTGACAGACGACTTGCTTCGTCTTTCAATTGGTATTGAAGCAGCACAAGATTTGATTGCTGACTTGGAAAATGCCCTTAGTCTTTAAGGAGTTATCTATGACACGTTATGATTTTACAACACAACCAAATCGCTTGGATCAAAATACCATGAAATGGCACGAAGCCGAAAGTAATCCAGAACTACTTGAGCTTTGGGTTGCCGATATGGACTTCCTACCTGTTCCTGAGATTAGGGATGCAGTTATCAACTATGCTGAGACACATATTTTTGGTTATCCTTATCCAAGTGAAGAGCTTTATCAGTCCATCATTAATTGGGAAAAAAATCAACACGGTTACGTCGTTGATAAAGAGAGTATTGTTCTCATTGAAGGTGTTGTCCCAGCCATTTCAACAGCTATTCAAGCCTTTACCAAAGAAGGCGATGCTGTTCTCATCAACACACCAGTTTATCCGCCTTTTGCTCGTTCTGTCCGTTTGAATAATCGTCAGTTGATTGAAAATAGTCTTGTTAAGGTTAATGGCCATTTCGAAATTGATTTTGAACAATTGGAACGTGATATCGTCGAGAATGATGTTAAACTTTATGTTTTCTGTAGTCCACATAACCCAGGTGGGCGTGTCTGGACCAAAGAAGAATTGACTAAGGTAGCAGATTTGTGCCAGAAACATGGTGTCCTCTTGGTATCTGATGAAATCCACCAAGACTTAGCCCTATATGGAAATAAGCACATCTCTATGAATACCATTTCAGATGCTTACAAGGACTTTACCTTGGTGCTTAGTTCGGCTACTAAAACCTTTAATATTGCTGGTACCAAAAACAGTTTTACTATCATTGAAAATGAAGACTTACGTAAAGCCTTTAAACAAAAGCAATTGGCAAATAATCAACATGAAATTCCAACCATTGGTTTGATTACAACCCAAGTAGCTCTGACCTACGGGAAACCTTGGTTAGAGGAATTGAAAACTGTCTTTGAAACTAATATTGACCTTTTGACCAAGGAACTTAGTGAAAAGACCAATATCAAGGTCATGAAACCTGAGGGAACTTACTTGGTTTGGCTTGATTTTTCAGCCTATGATCAAGACCATAATGAACTTGGGCGTTTGCTTAAAGAAGAAGCCAAGGTAGTGCTAAATGACGGTATTACTTTTGGTTCTGAAGGAGAAAAACATTTCCGCTTTAACGTAGCTACGCCAACTACAGTTGTTGCAGAAGGGGTGAAACGCCTCGTTTCTGTCTTTGGAAAATAAGAAAAGTGATGCAAATAGCATCACTTTTCTTATTCTTATGAGTGCACATCGTAGATTTTCAAGTTTAGTAGAAGGTCTTTCTGAGTGGAGAAGACCTTGACATCCTGTTTGCCAGAAGTATTAAACCTAGCTAGAGTGTAGGTTTGGCCATTTGGAAAGAAGATTTCCAAGCTACGATTGTCTGTAATAAGCGTTATAGTAATATTATCAGTTTCCTTATAGCGACTGTCAGCTTGATAACCTTGACCATTTCCCAAGAGTCCATCGTAATAGTAAGAAGAGGCAGTTTGGCTACCATCCATGCTGTTGTTCAGTTCAGCAGCATAAGCAGAGACCTGATAGGTACCACTTGTTATTTGGTAGGCGATTTTAACGTAATCAGAGCCTTGCCAGATATCAATGTAGATATAGCCTCCTTCTTTCTTAATATTTGAAAAATGCAGTTGGTAATATCCTGCACTATTTTTTCCAGCAAGATCAAGAAGGCCATTAGCATTCTGATTGTGACTTTTATCAATCCAAGGTTTTCTATTGTCACTGGTGAGTGGCCTTTGACTCGAAATGTTGCCGTTTTGATTTTTGAGGGTTAATTGTTCATTTTTATAGAGGGGGGCGGACTGAATAATACCGTCTTTATCCAGTTGTAGCTTTCTGGGTGTAGCGTAAAATCCGATAGTTTTTAGAAAATCACTCTTGGCCTCTTGGTCACTGTGAATGCCTGACGTGAAGTAGTTCCAATTACCAACCCAGCCAAGACTGATAAGGTTATGGTTGCTTTCTTCAATTCGATCGCTTCCAGTGAAGTTAGCGCCATAATAGTCTGAGCCTTGATCTAAGCGTTTTGTTTCTGTATCTACAATAAATAAGCCGTTACCATCTAAATGCCCTACAGTATAGTAGGTTCCAGTTGTTTCGCCTGAAGCTGTATCCTTAGCTCCAAAAAAGAGAACTTGCTTTTCCTGACCGTCAGTTGTTGTCATTGTTTTGAGAATGGGACACTCGATAGGAGCGTTGTCCTGCCAGTTACGCCCCTTAAAAAATGTTTCGGGTAGGATTTTGGAGTCTCCCTTGCTATCTGCTTTGGTCCAGTTGATACCATCTTGAGATTGATAAACACCTAAGGCGTCACCTTCAGCGACATACATGAGTAATTTGTCTTTGAAGTGGAAGACATAAGGATCGCGGAAATCTTTACCGTTATAGGAGTGTTCCTTTGTCAATAAAGGTTTACCATCTTTTAAAGCTTTAGTAAAGCTAGCTCCCTTGTCGTTTGACTCACTAGCATAGATTGCCTGGCTTCCATCATCCATGAGTCCAGTAAAATAGGCGACAGGTTCTTCGTTTTGGATACCAGAAATCCCCTGACTATCTGTGACTACACTCCCTGTCCAAGCAGAATGCCATCCTTCTTTGGAGTCACCACCCTTTGCTGGTATAGCAGTCTCTTGTTTACTATAGGTGATAAAATCTTTAGTCGTTGTATGTGTCCAATCTTGACCGTTAGGTCCAAAAGGATCAGTAGCCCCATCTACAGAATGTAGAAAATAGATATCATAGTAGTTTCCTTCTTGATTCCACACAATAGTCTGTAGGTCGTTAGACCATCCTTTATGAGATGCTAGATGAAAGTTTTGACTCACAGAAGCCTTATTTGTTTTCGGGGAAGAATTGTTAACGCTCTCATTTTTTATTATAAAAACAAAAAATAAGATTAAAAAAACGAGAGCTAAAATTAGAGGTGAATATTTTGATTCCATATAGTGATATTTCCTGATAAAATTACTTATTTTGTAGTTATTATTTTAACAAAAAAATAGTTTTTTACAAAAAATATAAATTTGTCATTAAAAAAAGATTGGAATTTAGATTAAAAAATGATAGAATAAAACATGTGAAAACCTAAAAGGAGAGTTTAATATGGATAGTACAGTTAATTCACAGTCAAATACAGTAGCACCAAAGCAAGCAGAGTGCAAAAAGATGCGTTATAGCATCCGTAAGGTTGCCACAGTAGGGGCAACATCAGCGCTCGTTGGTACCTTGGCATTTTTGGGTGCCACTCAGGTAAAAGCTGATCAAGTTACAGAAACAGCACCAGCGGTAGCTACTGCGACAGCAACACCAGAAACAAGCACAGCATCTCTAACGGTAGCCAGTGAAACAGCAACAAGTGTGGCAACTTCAGAAGCAGTTGAATCTTCAGTTGCACATTCAGAGGTTGCAACTACACCAGTTACAGAGACACAACCAAGCAACACAACTCCATCAGTAGTCGAAGAAAAGGCGTCTAGCACAGTAGTGACATCTTCATCAGATGCAACAACACCTTCATCAACAGTTGCTGCGGTTTCTGCTCCAGCTCATACATCAGAGGCTGCAGTAGAAGCACCAACTTCAACAGCAAGCTCAGAAACAGCTGATACACACACTGAAGTAGCCCTTAAACCTACTGAAAACAGCGCTGCTAATGCAAACCTTAGCAAACTTAATGGTCGTATCAAGTCTATTGTTGAAGATAATATGACCTCAGATCAAATCGTTGCCTTGACTGAGGAAGAAATTAAAGCACTTAATAAAGTTGACTTTAGTGATGATGCAATCAAGGGTACAGGTACTAGCTTGACTTACCGTAACTTGAAAGATATCGTTGCTAGCTTCTTGAAGCAAGACAGCAAATTGGCAGTTCCTTACTTTAAAGCAGATACAATCATCAATATGCCTGCTTTCAACACTGTTGATGCCCAAACAATGAAAAAAGAAGAAATCGACGTTTGGGATTCTTGGCCAGTCCAAGATGCTGAGTCAGGTGTAGTAAGTAACTGGAACGGTTACCAGTTAGTCATTTCAATGGCCGGTGCACCAAATAAAAACTCAAACCACATTTACTTGCTCTATAGTAAATATGGAGATAATGACTTTACACATTGGAAAAATGCGGGTCCAATCTTTGGTTATAATGCCCTTGAAGATGACCAACAATGGTCAGGTTCAGCGACGGTAAACTCTGACGGTAGTATCCAACTTTACTACACTAAGAATGATACTAGTGGCGGTAAATTGAACTGGCAACAATTGGCTAGTGCTACACTTAACCTAGCTGTTGAAAACGATGAAGTTGTTATCAAGTCAGTTGAAAATGACCACATTCTCTTTGGTGGAGATAATTATCACTATCAAAGTTATCCAAAATTCATGAGTACTTTCAACGATGACCACAACCACGATGGAAATCCAGACCGTACAGATAACTACTGTCTTCGTGACCCACACATCATTGAAGATAACGGTAGCCGCTACCTTATTTTCGAATCAAATACAGGTGACGAAAACTACCAAGGCGAAAAACAAATCTATAACTGGTCAAACTATGGAGGAGATGACGCCTTTAACCTTAAGTCATTCCTCAATATTGTCAATAATAAACACCTTTATAACCTTGCTTCATGGGCAAATGGTTCTATTGGTATCTTGAAACTTGACGACAATGAGAAAAATCCATCTGTAGCTGAACTTTACACACCACTTGTTACTAGCCACTTGGTTACTGATGAAGTAGAACGTCCAAGTGTTGTTAAGATGGGTAACAAGTATTACCTCTTCACTGCTTCACGTATCAATAAATCTACGGATGCTGAAGGTACTGTAGCAGCGCGTGAAGCTGTCGGTGATGACGTTGTCATGCTCGGATTCGTATCAGATAGCCTCCGTGGAGAATATCGTCCACTTAATGGCTCAGGTGTGGTCTTGACAGCCTCTGTACCAGCTGACTGGCGTACATCTACCTATTCTTACTATGCGGTTCCTGTTGAAGGCTCATCAGATACTCTTTTGGTAACTTCTTACATGACTAACCGTGGTGGAATTGCCGGTGCTGAGAATAAATCAACATGGGCTCCAAGCTTCCTTATCAAGATGAATGCAGATGATACTACAGAAGTTCTTCCTAAGATGACGAATCAAGGTGACTGGATTTGGGATAAATCTAGTGAAAGCTTGGTACACGTAGCCGATCAAAACAGTGCTAAATTGCCAAACGAGGACTTTAATGTAGATTATTATGCGGTATCGGGTTATGGTCTTAAACCACATACTTATCCTACAGTTGATGGTTCAACAGGCGTTTCTGAAGCTCACGGTGTCTTGACTGTAACTGTTAAAGATGGTAAAGACAAGAAGGCAGATAAGCCAGAAACACCAGTAAGTCCAACAGAAGGTAACCATTCTGTTGATGATAAGTCTAACAAACCAGATACACCTTCTAAACCAGCGGACACTAACCAACCATCAACTAATAAAGAAGATAAACCAGCAACGCCGACGAATCCAGATTCTCCAGTTCGTAATCCGTTCCCTTATTTCACAGACCGCCCATCTAATGATAATAATTCATCAGATGATCATCATGTAGAGGTTCCTGCGAAACCTTCAACAGAGGGTTCTGTGGGTGACCGTCGTCCAGTAGCTCAAGCTACAGAGATTGCGTCACCAGTACCAGAGGCTATTGTAGCAACTGGACCAACTGTTTCAACGACTCCTGTTAAAGAAGAGTCTGTCACTGAAACAGAAGCTCCAAAACCAGCTAAGTCTGAAGAGGAAATTCAGTCTCACGGAGTCGCTAAAGCTGATGAAGTAACTAAGTCTGATGAGTCAAGTAAAGACAACAATACTAAAGTTGCTGCCAAACTTGCTACGACTCCTAAGACACCAAGTGATTCAGAAGGTTCAAAGAGCAACATTCTTTCAATCTTGGCGACTATCTTTGCAGCAATTGCAAGTCTAGCTCTTCTTGGCTATGGTTTGGTCACAGGAAAGATTCATTTGCCTAAAAAATAATCCTTTTCAAAAACGTTTGCAGTAAAGCAAGCGTTTTTTTTGCCTTTTTGATATAATGGAGTGAATATAAAGCAAAGGAAGAAACTATTATGGGTAAATTTCAAGTTATCTCACATCCACTGATTCAACATAAACTTTCAATCCTTCGTCGTGAGGATACCTCTACTAAGGATTTCCGTGAGCTAGTTAATGAAATTGCTATGCTCATGGGTTACGAAGTATCTCGTGACCTTCCCCTCGAAGAGGTTGAAATTCAAACACCAATTACAAAAACAGTACAAAAACAACTTTCTGGTAAGAAATTGGCGATTGTTCCAATCCTTCGTGCGGGTATCG
Source organism: Streptococcus sp. 21.1 (assembly GCF_016648635.1). NCBI lineage: Bacteria > Bacillati > Bacillota > Bacilli > Lactobacillales > Streptococcaceae > Streptococcus > Streptococcus sp. 21.1. Next base: position 117,991 of record NZ_JACLQL010000006.1, read on the forward strand.
GTATGGTCGATGGTTTCCTCAGCCTTGTACCAGCAGCTAAAGTTGGTCATATTGGTATGTATCGTGACGAGGAAACTCTTGAGCCAGTTGAGTACTTAGTAAAATTACCAGAAGACATTGATCAACGTCAGATTTTTGTAGTAGATCCAATGCTTGCGACTGGTGGTTCAGCAATCTTGGCAGTAGACTCACTTAAAAAACGTGGTGCAGCTAATATCAAGTTTGTTTGCTTGGTTGCAGCACCAGAAGGTGTCAAAAAATTGCAAGATGCTCACCCAGATATCGATATCTACACAGCATCTTTGGATGAGAAACTTAATGAAAACGGTTATATTGTTCCAGGTCTTGGAGATGCAGGTGACCGTCTATTTGGTACAAAATAGGTTGAAAAAGGGAAAATTTCCCTTTTTTTACTAGATTAATAAGTTTCAAGTGAAATTGTTTTAGAGTGGTTTAGCACTCTTTTGAAAAGAGTGCTAAGAATGATGTTTTTTATTTGACCTAATTTGACTAAAATCATATAATAGCATCAAGACAATATTAAAAGGAGGATTCATATGATTCCTGTAGTAATTGAACAAACATCACGAGGTGAGCGTTCTTATGATATTTACTCACGTTTGCTCAAGGATCGTATCATCATGTTAACAGGTCCTGTTGAAGATAATATGGCAAACTCAATTATCGCCCAACTCTTGTTCTTGGATGCTCAAGACAACACAAAAGATATCTATCTTTATGTTAATACACCAGGTGGATCAGTTTCGGCAGGTCTTGCCATTGTTGATACAATGAACTTCATCAAGTCTGATGTTCAGACTATCGTTATGGGGATGGCAGCATCTATGGGAACAATTATCGCTTCAAGCGGTACCAAAGGTAAACGTTTCATGTTGCCAAATGCAGAGTACATGATTCACCAACCAATGGGTGGTACTGGTGGCGGTACGCAACAAACAGACATGGCTATCGCAGCTGAACACTTGCTCAAGACACGTAATAACTTGGAGCAAATCTTGGCAGATAATTCTGGACAACCAATTGAAAAAGTTCATGTAGACGCTGAACGTGACAATTGGATGAGTGCTCAAGAAACGCTTGAATATGGTTTCATCGATGAAATCATGGCTAATAACCAATTAAAATAAACTGAGCTTGTCTTAAACAAAAGTCAGATGCAAATCGGTTGTATAAGGACCGTTTCATCTGGCTTTTTGTGTTATAATAGAAAACATGTTAATAATCAATGAGGAGTTGCTTGCGATTGATCAAGCTATAGAGTATCTTGTTTCGTATTTTCTAAAGCTACCTGAGGTAGAGAATTATCGTTTAAAACGCCAGAAATTCGAAAATGATAGAGAACTTCAAGAGCAACTCTTTGCATTTCAAAAATTAAAGGATAGCTATGATACTGCTAAGGCGTATGAGGCTTTTAGACCAAATGTGAGAGAGTTGAAACGTCAGGTTTTGCGAATGAAGCGTCAAATTGATTTAAACGAGGTGGTTATTGGCTATCGTCAGGCAGAGTTCGATTTACAGACTATTTTAGCCAATCTTGGTGAGGAGATTGCCCAAGCTGTTTCAAATCAGATTTTTATTGATACTGGGCTACCTCTTGCCCCTCATAAACCACATCATAAAAAGGGAGACACTAACATAAAGGAGAAGATGAGTCATGATTAAGCGTCAAGGCATTATTGTTTATTTATACTACAATAGAGACTTACGTAAAATTGCCAAGTTTGGGGATGTTGTCTACCATTCTTTTAAGATGCGTTATGTGCACCTTTATGTAGATGAGGACAAGGTCGAGGATATTTTGAAAGAGCTCGATGGAATGAAAGCAGTGAAAAAAGTTCTGCCTTCCTACTATTCTGATATTGATATGGACTTTGTAGGTAGTCTGGAACGTTACGACACCTCAGTCCCTGAACCGTTTAAGAACTTTTCTCTTTAATAAGAGAAAAGTTTTTTTCTTTTTAAAGAGTTATTCTTAAAGTAATGGAAACGATTACTGCCGCTAAAGATTAGTTGTGTGTAGTTGACAATTGTCTGATAATTCTGTAAGCTATAAGATGGACTTTTTTAAGAAAATATTAAGGAGAAATCTTATGTCTAAAAAGATCACACTTATTGTGTTAGCCTTTTTTGCTTCCGTTTTCTTGGTTGCCTGTGGCAAGTCACCAGATGTGACTGCTAATGCCAATGGTACTAAGATTGGCGATACCATCAAAATTGGTGTTAATATGGAGTTGACAGGTGCCGTTGCAGCCTATGGTAAGGCAGAGCAAAATGGTATTAAGTTGGCTGTTGATGAAATTAACAAAGCTGGTGGCGTCGATGGCAAAAAACTTGAGCTTGTCACAAAAGATAATAAATCTGAAAACGCTGAAGCTTCAACCTCTTCAACGAACTTGGCTATTCAGAGTAATGTAAATGCTATCGTTGGTCCAGCGACATCAGGTGCTGTCGCTGCGGCTAGCCTCGTATCACAAAAAACAGGGGTTCCTTTGTTGACACCTTCTGGTACTCAGGATGACCTTACGGTAGATGCCAACGGAGCTAAGAAATTTGTTTTCCGTACAACCTTTAAAGATAGCTACCAAGGTAAAGTTTTGGCAGCTTATTCTTACAATAATTTGAATGCTAAGAAAGTAGTTCTCTACTATGATAATGCTTCGGATTATGCTAAGGGGATTGCGGATGAATTCAAGCGTGAATATAAAGGTAAAATCGTTACTGAAGCTACCTTTGCTTCAGGTGACAAGGACTATCAGTCAGCTTTGACTAAATTTAAAGACCTTGATTATGATGCGATTGTAATGCCTGGTTACTATACTGAGACTGGTATTATCACTAAACAAGCACGTGACCTTGGAATTGATAAACCAATCCTTGGACCTGATGGATTCAGTGATGCGAAATTCACTGAGCTTGCAGGTAAAAAGAATGCGTCAAACGTCTACTATGTATCAGGATATTCAACAAATGTTTCTCTTTCTGACAAAGCATCAGGATTTATCGAAGCATATAAAAAAGCTTACAAAACTGAACCAAATATGTTTGCTGCTCTAGCGTACGATTCAGTTTATATGATTGCAGAAGCATCTAAAGATGCGAAAACATCAGTTGATATTGCTGATAACTTAGCACATTTGAAAAACTTTGTCGGGGTTACTGGTAAAATGACGATTGATAAGGATCATAACCCTATTAAAGCAGCTCTTATGGTTAAAAGAGATAATGGTGAAGAAGTTTCAGCGGAAGCCGTTGAAATTGAAAAATAATCTATTATCTATACTGAAAATGAACTAGAAAGTTTGGTTATATATGTTTTTTGAACAACTTCCCCAACAACTAGTCAATGGTATTATCTTGGGTAGTATCTATGCCCTACTTGCCCTTGGATATACCATGGTTTATGGGATTATCAAATTGATTAACTTTGCCCATGGAGACATCTATATGATGGGTGCCTTCGTTGGTTACTATGCGATTAATAGCCTTGGAATGAATTTCTGGGTTGCCCTTGTCTTTGCTATGCTTGTCTGTGCGATTTTAGGGGTTGTTATTGAGTTCTTGGCTTATCGCCCGCTCCGTAATTCGACACGTATTTCTGCCTTGATTACAGCTATCGGTGTCTCATTCTTCCTTGAGTACATCATGGTTCTATTTGTAGGGGCAGATACACGTTCATTCCCTCAAAAGATTGCAATTGAGACTTATCATCTTGGATCAATCTCTGTAACAAATGTGCAATTGCTTATCTTGGTAGTTGCGCTTGTGCTTATGGTTGCTCTTCAATTGATTGTTAAAAAGACTAAGATGGGTAAAGCTATGCGTGCCGTATCTGTAGACAGTGATGCCGCTGAATTGATGGGTATTAATGTTAATAACACTATCAGCTTCACTTTTGCTCTTGGATCATCACTAGCAGGGGCAGCGGGTGTCCTTATTGGTCTTTACTATAACTCTATCGAACCTCTTATGGGTATGACGCCAGGTATTAAAGCCTTTGTTGCCGCTGTTCTTGGTGGTATCGGTATTATCCCTGGTGCAGCACTTGGTGGATTTGTTATCGGTATTTTGGAGACATTATCAACTGCAATTGGTTTGTCAAGTTACCGTGATGCCATCGTTTATGGTGTCTTGATTGTTATCCTTTTGGTTCGCCCAGCGGGTATCCTCGGTAAAAATGTGAAAGAGAAGGTGTAAGACATGAAGAAAAATCTAAAAGTAAACCTTATTTGGTTTGGTCTTATCATTGGGCTCTTCCTTATCTTGAAAGGTCTTGAACTTTCAGGTATCATGAACCTTTACTATATCCAAATCTTAATGGGGATTGGAATCTCAATCCTTATGGGACTTGGTACTAACTTGGTTCTTGGTTTCTCAGGGCAATTTACACTTGGGCAAGCTGGTTTCATGGCAATTGGTGCCTATTCATCAGCTATCATCACTGGTATGATGCCAACATATGACGGTTTCTACCTCTCAATGGTTGTCGGTGTCATCATCGCAGCTATTGTTGCCCTTATCTTTGGTCTACCTACCCTTCGTTTGAAAGGTGACTACCTTGCCATTGCAACTCTTGGTATGGCTGAAATCATCCGTATCATTATCGTTAATGGAGGTGAATTGACCAATGGTGCCGCTGGTTTGACAGGTATCCTTCCTTATACTAGTTGGCCTGTAATTTATTTCTTTGTGGTAATCATTACCATTTTGGTGCTTAATTTCTTACGTTCAGCAACTGGACGTCAAGCAATCACTCTTCGTGAAGATGAAATTGCTGCTGAGTCAATGGGTGTTAATGTCACAAAAATGAAGGTTCTTATCTTTGTTATTGGTGCCATAATTTCAGCGATTGCTGGCTCACTTTATGTCAGCTACATCGGTACAGTCGTGCCAAAAGATTTCACCATCATGAAATCAATTGATTACCTTATCATTGCCGTTCTTGGTGGTCTTGGATCTATCACAGGTACTATCATTGCCGCTGTTGTTCTTGGTATTATCAACATGTTCCTCCAAAACGTTTCAAACCTTCGTATGATTATTTACGCCTTGGCTTTGATTCTTGTAATGCTCTTCCGTCCAGGTGGACTTCTCGGAACAAAAGAACTCTATCTCTCAAAATTCTTCAATAAATCTAAGGAGGGCAAATAAAAATGGCACTTCTTGAAGTTAAAAATCTGACTAAAAACTTCGGTGGTTTGACTGCCGTTGGTGATGTTTCAATGGAACTCAATGAAGGTGAGTTGGTTGGGCTTATCGGACCAAATGGTGCTGGTAAAACAACCTTGTTTAACCTTTTGACAGGTGTCTATGAGCCAAGTGAAGGGACTGTTATACTTGATGGTACAGTCCTAAACGGTAAAGCACCTTATAAAATCGCTTCACTCGGTTTGTCACGTACTTTCCAAAATATCCGTCTTTTCAAAGACATGACTGTACTTGAAAACGTTCTTGTTGGTTTATCAAATAAGCAACCTTCAAATTTCTTTGCATCTCTTTTGCGTTTGCCTAAGTACTATTCAAGTGAAGAAGAGTTAAAAGCAAAAGCTATGAAACTCTTGGCTATCTTCAACTTGGATGGTGAGGCAGATACACTTGCGAAAAATTTAGCTTACGGACAACAACGTCATTTGGAAATTGTTCGTGCACTTGCAACAGAACCAAAAATTCTTTTCCTTGATGAACCAGCTGCGGGTATGAACCCACAAGAAACGGCTGAATTGACTGCTCATATTCGTCAAATTCAAAAAGACTTCGGAATTACCATCATCTTGATTGAGCACGATATGAGTTTGGTCATGGATGTTACTGAGCGTATTTATGTTTTGGAATATGGACGCTTGATTGCCGAAGGAACACCTGATGAAATTAAGAATAACAAACGCGTTATTGAAGCTTACTTGGGAGGTGAAGCATAATGGCAATGTTGAAAGTTGAAAATCTCTCAATTAAATATGGATCGATCGAAGCTGTAAAAAACGTCAACTTTGAAGTTAATGAAGGTGAAGTCGTAACTCTTATCGGAGCTAACGGTGCAGGTAAGACATCAATTCTTCGTACCATCTCAGGTCTTGTTCGTCCAACTGAGGGAACCATTTCTTATCTTGGAAACGACATCCACAAAACACCAGCACGTAAGATTGTTGCCGAAGGTTTGGCTCAAGTACCTGAGGGACGTCATGTATTTGCAGGATTAACCGTAATGGAAAATCTTGAAATGGGAGCTTTCCTTCATACAAATAAAGAAGAGAACGCAGCTCTCTTGAAAAAAGTCTTCCAACGTTTCCCACGTCTAGAAGAACGTAAGAATCAAGATGCAGCGACACTTTCTGGTGGTGAGCAACAAATGCTTGCAATGGGTCGTGCCCTTATGAGCCGTCCAAAACTTTTGCTTTTGGATGAACCTTCAATGGGACTTGCTCCAATCTTTATTCAAGAAATTTTTGATATTATCGAAGATATCAAGGCACAAGGGACTACAGTTCTTTTGATTGAACAAAATGCCAATAAGGCTTTGTCAATTGCGGATCGTGGTTATGTTCTTGAAACTGGTAAAGTGGTTCTTTCAGGTACTGGTGAAGAACTTCTTGCATCAGATGAAGTTCGTAAAGCCTATCTTGGAGGATAAGAAAAAGCGCCCGAGGGCGTTTTTCTATCGTCTTATGCTGATTGTAAAATACTAATTTTTCAGTAAAATATTGCAATCGGTTTCAATTAGTGTGGTATAATACAAGTAAGAAATCATTCGGAGGAAAATGAAACATGGCAGTAAAAGATTTTATGACGAAACGTGTAGTTTATGTCTCACCAGAAACAACAGTTGCAGCAGCTGCAGATATTATGCGTGATAAAGGTTTGCGCCGTTTGCCAGTAATTGAACACGATAAACTTGTTGGGCTTGTTACAGAAGGTACAATGGCAGAGGCCTCACCATCAAAAGCAACAAGCTTGTCAATTTATGAAATGAACTATCTCCTTAATAAGACAAAAGTAGGAGATATCATGATCAAGAATGTCCTTACTGTTTCCAAATATGCTAGCCTTGAGGATGCAATCTATATCATGCTTCAAAATAAGGTTGGAGTCCTTCCAGTTGTAGACAATGACCAAATTTCAGGAATTATCACAGATAAAGATGTCTTTCGTGCTTTCTTGGAAATTTCTGGTTATGGTCAAGCTGGAATTCGTATTGGGTTGGAAGTTACAGATACTCCACGTGTTTTGGAAAAAATTGCGAACCTTATTGCTAGTGAGAATCTCAACATTGAACGTACAATTGTTGCCCCTAAAAATGACACTGTGCTTCGTGTTGAACTTCAAGTTGAAGGAGAGATTGGGATTGAACAACTCAAGAAGGTTTTTGTAGAAGCAGGATTTACAGTTACTGAAATTGCAGAAACAGAAGCAAAAGAGTTAGACTAATAACAAGGATAAAAAACAGAAAGTTTGTAGGAACAGTTCAGTGGAAATGAGATTAAAATCCTTACTTTTCTAGTAATTGATGAACTACAGGCTTAACTTTATACAATAAAAAGAGGCTAGAGCATTATGCTCCAGCTTCTTTTTTATTATTCTTGAGAATCGTAAAGTGTTGTAGAGAGGTAGCGCTCACCATTGTCAGGCAAGAGTGTCAAGACTTTTTTGCCTTCGCCAAGCTCAGCGGCAACCTTTAGGGCAGCAGCAATAGCAGCACCTGATGAGATACCAGCTAGGAAACCTTCTTGGCTACCCAATGTACGTGATGTTGCGATAGCTTCATCAGAAGGAATACGCACAACACTGTCATATGATTTTGTATCCAATGTGTCAGGAATGAAACCAGTTGAGATACCTTGGATTTTGTGTGGTCCTGGTTTATCACCATTCAAGACAGCAGATTCGTCAGCTTCGATACCATAAACCTTGATATTTGGATTGGCAGCCTTAAGGGTTTTTGAAACACCTGAAATAGTACCACCAGTACCGATACCAGCAACAAAAGCATCCAAACCTTCTGCACCAAAATCTTCAAGAATTTCTTGGCCAGTTGTAGCCGCATGAACAGCTGGGTTTGATGGGTTAGCAAATTGAAGAGGTACCCAACCATTGCGTTCAGCAGCAACTTCTTTAGCCTTAGCAATTGCACCCTTCATTCCTTCGCTACCAGGAGTCAAAACAAGCTCAGCTCCATAAGCTTGGATGATTTTACGACGTTCAACACTCATTGTATCAGGCATTACGATAACAACTTTATAGCCTTTAGCAGCACCGACCCAAGCAAGACCGATACCAGTGTTACCTGAAGTTGGTTCAACAATGGTATCACCAGGTTTAATCGTACCAGCTTTTTCAGCATCTTCAATCATACGAAGAGCAATACGGTCTTTTACTGAAGAACCAGGGTTGAATGCTTCGAGTTTAACGTAAACATCTGCTGATCCTTCTGGAACAATAGAGTTAAGTTTAATAACAGGTGTTTTCCCAACAAGTTCGGTAATTGAGTTGTAAATTGTCATATTTAAAATCCTCTTAATCTTTGATTGATGGTTCTAAGTATACGACGGTAGGGCCAACTTGTAAAATACATCTTCTTTATCACTGTGATAACGTTTGACTATCAGATAGGAATTTCAACGATTTTCTTTCCAGATTTTTCATAAGTAACTTTCCCTTGATAGAATTCGGTTAGTTCCTGACCGAGTCTTTCAATCTCAGACTCTTCGACAAATAAAGTAGTAGAAACATCTGATAAGAAAGTTGTATCAAATTCTTGGAGTCCTTCTTTTTCAAGGAAGTTGGAAAAGACTTGGTATTGAGAGTAGGTTAACTCTACGGTTAGTCCTGTTAATTCCTTGACTTCAACTCGGCCAATCTCTTCAATAGCATGAGCAACGCTACCAGAGTAAGCTCGGATAAGACCACCTGCTCCAAGCTTGATTCCTCCAAAATAACGAGTCACAACTGCTACGACATTAGTAAGACCTTGTTTTTCTAGAACAGTAAGCATAGGAACCCCAGCTGTTCCAGAAGGTTCACCATCATCACTGGAACGCTTAATTTGGCCATCATCACCAACGATTATTGCAGAGCAAGAATGATTGGCCTTGTGATGCTGTTTCTTAATCTGAGCGATATATTCTCTTCCTTCTTCCTCACTGCTGATACGTTTTAAGTGACAAATAAAACGAGATTTTTTTATTTCTTCTTCAACGATTCCATCGTTGGCAATAGTTTTGTAATCCATAAAAAAATTTTATCATAAAAAGATGAATTCAAACATATTTTCGAATAGAAAGATATGGTACCTAAAGAATATTATGGACGACTATTTACGAAAGAGCAATTGTCAGTGAACTATCACCCAGAGGCTTTAACATTAGAAAGTATGATAAAGGTCGATAAACAACTTAGATGTAAAAGATGTTACAGTTGGATAGAGGAAGATTGGCAATTACCGGGAGGTCAGTATTATTGTAGAGCATGTATTGTCTTTGGTAGAAACCAAGAAGGAAAAGAACTTTATTATTTTCCTTCCAAAACATCAGAAATTGAATTTCCTGTTTTGAAGTGGTTTGGAGAATTGACTCCCTATCAAGCTAAGGTCTCAGAGAAACTTTTGAGAACTTATCAAAAACAGAAAGATAGTCTCGTACATGCTGTGACCGGTGCTGGTAAGACAGAAATGATTTATAACATCGTTGCCTATGTTCTTGAAAATAAAGGTCATGTAGCTATCGCAAGTCCTAGGGTTGATGTTTGTCGAGAATTATTTCTACGTATGAAGAGGGATTTTACTTGTAGTATTTCCCTGCTTCATGCTGAGAGTGAACCATATGATGGTAGTCCGCTTGTAATAGCTACCACACATCAACTACTAAAGTTTTACCAGAGTTTTGACTTAGTTATTGTAGATGAAGTAGACGCATATCCTTTTGTAGGAAATGTCATGTTAAATCATGCTGTAGTGCAAGCGAAGACCCAAACCGGTCGATTTATTTACTTAACAGCGACTTCAACATTATCTTTAGAAGAGCAAGTTCGACTTGGGACTTTAGAAAAGCATCACCTTGCTAGACGTTTCCATGGAAATCCTTTAGTACTTCCTAAATTCTTCTGGCAGGGCAGATTACAAAAATCTCTGACAAGAGACAAGCTTCCAAGACCTCTTCTTTATCAGATTAAAAAGCAACGTAAATCAAAATTTCCTCTATTAATCTTCTTTCCAAATATAGCGATAGGTGAAAAGTTTACAAGTATTCTACAAAAATATCTTCCAGATGAAAAAATGGCCTTTGTTTCCTCAAAAAGCGAGGAGCGTTCAACTATCGTAGAGAAGTTCCGAAAAAAAGAACTGTCTATCTTAGTTACAACAACTATCCTCGAACGTGGTGTAACCTTTCCACAAGTAGATGTTTTTGTTTGTATGGCAAATCATCACTTATATACTAGTTCGAGTCTTATTCAGATTGGAGGTCGAGTTGGAAGATCACCAGATAGACCGACAGGAAAGCTTTATTTCTTTCATGAAGGACTATCCAAATCAATGCTTCGGTGTCGAGAAGAGATAAAGGTTATGAATAAAAAAGGAGGGTTTAACAATGAAGTGTCTGCTATGTAATGATTGGATTGAATCAGTACCAAAATTAAGAGACCTCATTATGTTTAACCAAAGAAAAGAGTACTCTTGCCGATCTTGTAAACATCAGTTTAAAAACCTCTCAAAAGAAAGATGTCAAAATTGTAATAAAGAGTTATATGGAGATACTTGTATTGATTGTAAACTTTGGATGAAAAAAGGCTATATTCCTAAGCACCTTGCTATTTATCGATATGAAGAAAATATGAAAGAGTATTTTAGTCGCTATAAATTTATGGGAGACTATTGTCTTAGAAAAATATTTCAACAAGATATTAAAAACAACTTAAAACCATTTTTGAAGAAAGGTTATACCATAGTGCCAGTCCCATTATCGGAAGAACGCTTGGCAGAAAGAGGATTCAACCAAGTTGAGGGATTGATAGAGGGAATTCCCTATCGGGATATCTTTGAGAAAAGAGATATTGAGAAGCAATCCTCAAAAACACGCGAGGAGCGTCTAAGTCAAGATAATGCTTTCTGTCTCAAGGAAGGTATAAATCTACCAGATAAGATTATTATAGTGGATGATATCTATACAACGGGTTCCACTTTATATCAGATGGTTCAACTGTTAGAAGGTATAGGTATTAAAGAAGTTTTGACCTTTTCACTAGCTAGATAATAAAATCCTTGCAAATTTTCATGAAAAGGATATAATAAAGATAAAGAAAACGCTAACAAGCGAGAAAGAGGTCTTTTATGATTAAATATAGTATCCGTGGCGAAAACATCGAAGTAACTGAAGCACTTCGTGACTATGTTGAAAGTAAACTTAGCAAAGTTGAAAAATACTTCAACGAAGACCAAGAATTGAATGCACGTGTAAATCTTAAGGTTTATCGCGAAAAGACAGCTAAAGTAGAGGTTACTATTCCAACAGGTTCTGTAACACTAAGAGCAGAAGATGTTTCGCAAGATATGTATGGTTCTATTGACCTAGTGGTTGATAAGATTGAAAGACAAATCCGTAAAAACAAAACAAAAATTGCACGTAAGCATCGTGAAAAAGTTCCAACAGGAGAAGTATTCTCAGCTGATTTTAATAACGAACAAGTTGAAGAAGCACCAGCTGTTGAAGTTGTAAGAACTAAAAACATTGAGTTGAAACCAATGGATGTTGAAGAAGCCATCCTTCAAATGGAATTGTTGGGTCATGACTTCTTTATCTATACTGATAGCGAAGATCATACAACTAATGTTCTCTATAAACGAGAAGACGGTAACTACGGTCTGATTGAAGCTAAATAATAAAAAAGGGAAGTAGGTTGAGAAACGTGCTTCCTTTATTTTTTTGAAAAAACCTATTGACAATAACTAAATTGGGTGTTAAGATATAAAAGTTGTCTTAACAGACTTGCCACAAACTTGAAAAGGTTCCAAAACTTTAAAAAAGTTATTGACAAGATAAGTCAGAGATGATATTATAAATAAGCTGTTTCGGAAGGGGCGGCGAACACGAGAAGTAAAAAAACTTCAAAAAA